>NZ_JBSXNN010000093.1:0-139455 GCF_056857635.1 Vreelandella sp. L-15
TGGAGTTTGTGTAAGACCAGCAGTGCCAAGGCATTGAAGGCAACGAACATCGAAGCAGGAACCAGGAAGGTAACGACCTGGGAATCCCCTTCCTTTCCGCCGCAAGGCGGCAGCGCAAGCTGAGGGAGGGGAGGATGTCAAACGATTGATTTACCAGCCAGACGTAGTGCTCTATGACGCGGGCGTGGATGTGCATCACGACGACCGTCTAGGCTACCTCTCACTGAGCAGCGATGGCCTCTACGCCCGCGACCGCTATGTGCTCGACCTGTGTCGCCACGCGGCCATTCCCGGGGTGGTGGCAGACGTACTGGCGGCTCATTAACGCTCCGATTGAAAAGGATGAACGCGATGCGCGCTATTTTTCTGGTCGATAACGGCTCTCTGCGGCCTCAGGCGACCCATAATCTGCGCCGCGTGGCGGCAGCGTTGAGCGAGACGCTAGGAGAGACTGTTCAGGCGGCCTCGCTGTTGCACTCCAATAAAATCCCCGCTGAAGAGGTCGATGGCATTCCCGCCATTACGTTAGGCCCCGCTGCCGAACGCAGCGCCGAGGCGGGCGCCACCGAGATTATCGTGCTGCCGTTTTTCTTCGGCCCCAGTAAAGCGCTAACGGGGTACTTGCCGGAGCGTATGGCCGCGTTGCAGGCGCGTTTTCCTAACGTGTCGGTGCGGGTTGCTCAGCCGCTGGTGGATGAACTTGGGAGTAACGACCTGCGCTTGGCACAGCTGTTGGCCGATAACGTACGTGCGCAGCTGCCTGGACAAGGTGCTGCCAAGGTCGCGCTGGTGGACCACGGCAGCCCCATCCCCGACGTTACCGCCGTGCGTAACCGCTTAGCGGGGCAATTGAGCGTGCTGTTGGGCGACGACGTGCGCTGCGTGGCGGCGGCCTCTATGGAGCGACGTGACGGCGACGAGTACCGCTTTAACGAGCCGCTGTTGGAGCACCTGCTGGATACTCCCGAATTCAGCAGCGGCCACGTGGTGCTGGCGATGCTGTTTCTCTCCCCAGGCCGTCATGCCGGTGAAGGCGGTGACATTGCCGAGATTTGCGCTGCCGCTGAACAGCGTCACCCAGGCCTGCGGGTGCGGCCGACGGCGCTGGTGGGCGAGCACCCTGCGATTGTCGACATCCTGGCCACGCGACTTCGCCAAGCGATTGATGGTGAACGTTTTCTGCTCGACATGCCCGCGCAGACGGTAAAAGACGGTGAGCAGAAGCCTTGAGGGGAGATGTAACGTGGCCCAAAGGCGCGTAGAATCGCGTGCTTTTGCACGCATGTCGCTCCTCCATCAGGGCTATGTCGCCAACCAGGGTCTCTATCTTGATCGCAACCGCCAATATCACCATGCAGTTCGGGGCCAAGCCCCTGTTCGAAAATGTCTCCGTCAAGTTCAATAACGGCCATCGCTACGGCTTGATTGGCGCCAACGGCTGCGGCAAGTCTACCTTCATGAAAATCCTCGGCGGCGAGCTGGAGCCCTCTTCAGGCCAGGTGATGCTGGATAGCAGCACCCGGCTGGGCAAGCTGCGTCAGGACCAGTTTGCCTATGAGAACGAGCGGGTGATCGACACCGTCATCATGGGCAACGCGGAGCTGTGGAAAGTGGCCGCCGAGCGTGAGCGGATCTACTCGCTGGCCGAGATGAGCGAAGAAGACGGCATGGCCGTGGCCGACCTGGAAGTGCAGTATGCCGAGCTGGATGGCTACACCGCCGAGTCCCGCGCGGGCGAGCTGCTGCTGGGCCTGGGTATTCCCATCGAACAGCACGTCGGCCCCATGAGCGAAGTCGCCCCCGGCTGGAAGCTGCGCGTGCTGCTGGCCCAGGCACTGTTCTCCGACCCGGACGTACTGCTGCTCGACGAGCCCACCAACCACCTGGACATCAATACCATCCGCTGGCTGGAAGATATTCTGAAAGCGCGCAGCAGCACCATGGTGATCATTTCCCACGACCGCCACTTCCTGAACAGCGTCTGCACCCACATGGCCGACCTGGATTACGGCGAGATCACCCTGTTCCCCGGTAACTACGACGACTACATGACGGCCGCCACCGCTGCCCGTGAGCGTCAGCATGCCGACAACGCCAAGAAAAAAGCGCAAATTGCCGAGCTTCAGCAGTTCGTCAGCCGCTTCTCGGCGAACGCCTCCAAGGCCAAGCAGGCCACCTCCCGGGCGCGCCAGATCGACAAGATCAAGCTGGAAGACATCAAGCCCTCCAGTCGCGTCAGTCCGTTCATTCGTTTCGACCAGAACAAGAAGATCCACCGCAACGCGGTAAACGTTGATGCCATTACCAAAGGCTACGACGGCGAACCGCTGTTCAAGCGTTTTTCCATGACCGTGGAAGCGGGCGAGCGGATTGCCATTATCGGCCCCAACGGCATTGGCAAAACCACCCTGCTGAAAACCCTGGGCGGAGATCTACGCCCAGACGCCGGTGAAGTGAAGTGGACCGACGCCGCCGAGCTAGGCATCTTTGCCCAAGACCACGCCGATGACTTCGCCAACGACGCCACGCTGTTTGAGTGGATGGGCCAGTGGACCAAAGGCGGCGAGCAAGTAGTACGCGGCGCGCTGGGCCGCATGCTGTTCTCCAGCGACGACATCAACAAGTCGGTGAAGGTGATCTCTGGGGGCGAGCAGGGGCGGATGCTGTTCGGTAAGCTAACGCTCACCAACCCCAATGTGCTGCTGATGGACGAGCCCACCAACCACTTGGATATGGAGTCCATCGAGGCGCTCAACCTGGCGCTGGAGAACTACCCCGGCACGCTGCTGTTCGTCAGCCACGACCGCGAGTTCGTCTCCAGCCTGGCCACGCGCATCATCGACATGCAGCCGGAGGGCATCGTCGACTTCAGCGGCAGCTACGACGACTACCTGCGCAGCCAGGGCGTGATCTGAGTCAGCCGATGATCTGCGCGTAAGTGGATTCGCTGGCCGGTTCTCGGTCAGCGTCCAGCATGTCGCCGCTGAAGGTCTCGTTCATCTCTTTGGCGAGCTCTACATACACGTGCATCTGCTGATTGCGGCGTTTATGCAGCGGTGGCTTCACCAGCAGGCTAACCCCCCGAATAGGCTCGTGGGTTTCCCCGCGCAGCAGGTCGGGCATTTCCCCAGGCGGGAAGGCGTTGGCCACGGTAATCGGGTTAGATGCCTGCTGGCCGTCGATCAAAAACACCTTCTTGATCGCGTCGTAATGGGCGCCTTTTTCCCTCAGCCACTCGGTCAGTCGGGCATCGGTCGAGGCATCCGGCTGATTGAAGATGACGAACAGCGAATGCTGTTTTACCTTGCCGGTTCGTTTGGTTGACGGCGGCGGCGGAGGCTCTTCAGCGGGCGGGGGCGTGGTGTCCTTGGCCACGGCGGGGTTGGGCTCTACGGCTTTTTCCCTGGCACGCCGCCGCTTGGGCATGACGACGTAGATGAAGATCAACGCGGCCACCACGCCCAGTAACAAGGAGGCGAAAGCCAGCAGTACGGGAAGAGAAGTCATATCCATGGAGTGAATCCCTGTTGTCCGTTAACGCCTAGGCGCTATTCAACCGCCAGATGGAAGCATTGAGCGCCATAGACGGCCAGGCTGGCACCGCGCAGAGGCGCATCTTCGGTCATGTAGACCCGCCAGCCGTCGGGGGCGAAAGCGTGCCCTGTCATGGCGGCGGCTCCCACCAGCAGTAGCGAGACGAGCAGCGCCAGCAAAGAGCCGAACATGAGCGACCTATCCAGCAGTAGGGATATCGCGTTAAAACGATAGAATCAACAGATTAACAGTGTTTCACGCGCTCAAGGCATAAAAAAGCACCACCTGAGTGATGCTTTTCATGCTTCAGGGTTCCCCCAAGTGGGGAAACCCTGAGCACGCGTTGGCCTGAAACGTTTAGCCGATACGGTCGTAACCGTTATTCAGGAAAGGATAATCGGTGTAGCCCTTCTCATCGCCGCCATAGAACGTTTCATGGTTCGGCTCGGTGAGCGGGGCGTTCACACGGAAGCGTTCCGGCAAATCGGGGTTGGCGATGTAGGGGCGGCCAAAGGCCACGGCATCGGCGGTGTTTTCCTTGATGCGCGCTTCGGCACGCTCGGCGTCGTAGTTGCCGCAGTAGATCAGGCTGCCGCTGAAGCGCTCGCGCATCTGCTCGCGGAAACCATCGGGAAAAGTGATATCGCCACCTGCCCAGTTGGGCTCGTTCAGGTGCAGGTAGGCCAGGCCGCGCTTGGAAAGCTCTTCGGCCATGTAGAACGCCATCGCTTCCGGTTCGTCGTCGGTCAAGCCGAACAGCTCGATGAACGGCGTCATACGGATGCCGACACGCTCAGCACCAAACACTTCCACGACCGCATCGACCACTTCCAGCGGGAATCGGGCACGGTTTTCCAGCGAACCGCCGTACTGGTCGGTGCGCTTATTGGTGCCGGTGGCCAGGAACTGGTTCAACAGGTAAGCGTTGGCAGCGTGGACTTCGACCATATCGAACCCGGCGCGCTTGGCACGGATGGCCGCTTGGCGGTAATCATCCACGATGCCAGGAATCTCGTTGGTTTCCAGCGCACGCGGCGTGCTGGTGGGGTGCTGACCAGCGGTGCCGTCTTCGAATTCAACAAAGCACTGAGCGCCTTCACCTTTCAGCGCGCTGGGAGCTACCGGCTGCTGGCCGTTCGGCTGCACCATCTCATGGGAAACGCGGCCCACATGCCACAGCTGCAGCGCAATACGGCCACCCTTGGCGTGAACCGCATTCACGACGCCTTTCCAGCCTGCTTCCTGCTCGTCGGTCCAAATGCCGGGCGTGTACACATAACCACGGGCAGTGGGAGAAATGTTGGTGGCTTCGCTAATGATCAGGCCCGCACCGGCACGCTGGCCGTAATAGGCTTCCTGCATTTTACCCGGCACGCTATCCGGCGTGCGCGAACGGGTCAGCGGCGCCATGATGACGCGGTTAGGAATGGTCAAACTACCTAGCGTGGTGGGGGTAAACAGCGTCTCGTACGCCATAGGGAAAAACTCCTTTGCAGCAGTGGGTATCATCGTGGCAAACAGAATAGACCAGTTTACTAGTGAGCGCCAACAACGATGCTATGCCCTAGTTAATGGGGGCGGACGAGCAAAACAAAACCCCGCCGAGTAAATGAGGCGGGGTTGAGGAGGGGGCAAGGCGGTGGAGAGTGACTCTGGTGAGGTCTTTCATCGCAGAATTGCATTTGCCAGCACCGTTCTACATCATGAGGTTAACTTAAACATGATAGGGGCTAACGCGTGCGCTATGACGGCAACCAAACGCCCGAGCAAGCGGCTCGGGACAAGATAGATAAGCGCTTGCGGGCATGCGGTTGGCACGTTCAAGATAAGGATACACTCGATTTTAATGCGGGTTTGGGCATCGCCGTACGCGAGTATCAGACGTCGATTGGCCCAGCCGACTATGTACTGTTTGTTGATCGGCAAGCGGTTGGCATTATCGAAGCCAAGCCCGATAGCTGGGGTGCGTGGCTAACCTCGGTGGAAGAGCAGTCGGCAGGTTATGCCAATGCCAAGTTAAAATGGGTGACGCTCAATGAGTCACTTCCTTTTATCTACGAGTGCACGGGGCAGGTGACACGCTTTACCAGTACTCAAGACCCGGTACCTCGTTCACGAGAAGTGTTTAGCTTTCATCGGCCAGAAACGCTGAGCGTATGGTTACAAGCTCCACACTCTTTTCGCTCTGGCCTTGCCTCGCTTCCTTCGCTCAATCATGAAGGTTTGCGCGACTGTCAGATTACGGCCATTACCAACCTAGAAGCTTCACTCAAGGCAGACAAACCCCGTGCACTTGTACAGATGGCGACAGGGTCAGGCAAAACATTCACCGCCATCACTCAGGCGTACCGACTGCTAAAACATGCGGGAGCGCGCCGCATTCTATTTCTGGTTGATACCAAGAACCTGGGCGAACAGGCCGAGCAAGAATTTATGGCGTTCATCCCCAACGATGACAACCGCAAATTCACTGAGCTTTATAACGTTCAACGGCTCAACTCGCCTTCTATCGCAAGCGATAACCAGGTTGTAATCTCGACGATCCAGCGCATGTACGCCACACTCAAGGGTGAAGAATTAAGCGAAGGGGCGGAAGAAGAGCATCCCGCTGAACACACATGGCGACCCAAGGAGCCGGTGCCGGTTGTTTACAACCCTAAGCTGCCACCGGAATACTTCGATGTTGTCGTCATCGACGAATGCCACCGCTCTATCTACAACTTATGGCGTCAGGTGATTGAGTATTTTGATTCCTACCTGATTGGCCTCACCGCGACGCCGGATAACCGCACTTACGGCTTCTTTCAGAAAAATGTAGTTAGCGAATACACCCATGAAAATGCCGTTGCTGACAAGGTTAACGTGGGCAACGACGTCTATCTGATCGAGACGGAAATCACTCAGAAGGGTGAAACGCTCAAGCCGGAACAATTGATCGAAAAACGCCAACGCGATACCCGCGCTAAACGCTGGGAAACCCAGGACGACGAGCTAGCCTACGCAGCGACCCAGCTCGACCGTTCTGTCGTTAACCCTGATCAGATCCGCACCGTAATTCGTGCTTTCCACGATAAGTGGCCCGAGATATTCCCTGGCCGCAAGGAACTGCCTAAAACGCTGATCTTTGCCAAAACGGATAGCCATGCCGACGATATCATCCAAACCGTCCGCCAGGAGTTTAACGAAGGCAACGACTTCTGTCGCAAGATCACCAACGGCGCAAAGAATCCGAAATCTTCGCTCTCGGCCTTCCGCAATGACTACTACCCGCGCATCGCGGTGACCGTAGATATGATTGCCACCGGCACCGATGTAAAGCCGCTTGAATGCTTGCTGTTCATGCGCGACGTAAAATCGAAAAACTACTTCGAGCAGATGAAAGGGCGTGGCACCCGTGTGATGAAAGCCGATGATCTTCAAAAGGTGTCGCCTTCCGCTCAAGCCAAAACCCACTATGTGATTGTGGATGCGGTAGGTGTGACAAAATCACTTAAAACCGCCAGTCAGCCTTTAGATTCCAAGCCCTCTATCCCGTTTAAAGATCTCGCCATGGGGCTGATGATGGGCGATCGTTCCGAAGAGACGGTGAGTTCGCTAGCAGCTCGACTGGCGAGGCTCGATCACAAGTTAAGCGCTGACGACCATCAGAAAATTACTGCGGAAGCAGGCACTTCGCTTACCGCTATTGTGAGTGACTTATTCAATGCCATCGACCCCGACAAAGTAGAGGCCGATGCCAAAGCCGCTGGCTACCCGGAGCCTGATGATGCTGCCATGCAAACAGCTCGGGAAGCGCGCATCAAACAGGCGGCCAACATATTCACCGGCCCGCTGATTAAGTTAATGGATACCGTTCGTCGCGATAACGAACAGACCATCGACCACGAAAATCTTGATACACTGCTGCGCACCGAATGGGCTGGCAGTGTGGCGGAAAACGCACAACAAATCACCCAGGAGTTCGAGGCGTATCTTGATGAAAACCGCGATCAGATAGAGGCGCTGACCATCTATTTCAACACCCCCGCTCGCCGCTCAGAAGTCACCTACGCGATGTTCAAGGACGTGCTGAAGAAGCTTACCAATGATCGCCCGCGGTTGGCACCACTGGCCGTGTGGCAGGCCTATGCACACTTGGATGAGTACAAAGGCAGCAATCCTGCCAGCGACCTTACCGCGCTAGTGGCGCTCATTCGCCGGGTAACGGGGCTGGACGCGACGCTGACGCCACACTCTGAGCGGGTGCGGCGCAACTTCCAGAACTGGGTGTTGAACCGCCACGCAGGTCACGGCGACAAATTCACTGAAGAACAGATGGAGTGGCTACGTATGATCCGCGACCACCTCGCCACCTCATTTACCATTGAACGCGACGACCTCGATATGGCCCCGTTTGACAGCCGGGGTGGCCTGGGGCAAATGTACGCCCTCTTTGGCGATAATATGGACGATATGATGACTGAAATTAATAAGGCGCTCTCGGCATGACGGATTTGCCGAATGGATGGGCCGAAGCCCCTCTTTGTGAACTAATTGCGCACGACGGTATTTTTACGGATGGCGACTGGGTCGAGAGTAAAGATCAAGATCCCAATGGCCTGGTGCGCTTAATCCAGTTGGCGGACATTGCTGATAGCCATTTCGTCAACAAATCATCACGCTTTTTGACCCGCGAGAAGGCAGAGGAACTTAACTGTACCTTTCTCGAAAAAGGCGATCTACTGGTTGCACGGATGCCTGACCCTCTGGGTCGATGCTGCATTTTTCCCTTTGATGGAGAAGAAAGATTCGTCACTGTTGTTGATATTTGTGTCATTAGGCTGGGCAGCGCTTCAATAGAGCCACGCTACCTTATGAGGGCAATCAATTCACCGGAGGTTCGCGGTAAGATTTCCGCCTTGCAGTCTGGGTCGACTCGCAAACGTATTTCACGCGGTAATCTTGCTAACATCGCTATTCCGATTCCTCCCATAAATGAACAACGTCGCATAGTCGAAAAAATAGAAACGCTTTACGACGAGATTGATAAGGGCGTTGAGAGTCTACAAGCGGCAAAAAACACCCTGGGTCTCTACCACCAATCACTGTTGAAAGCCGCTTTTGAAGGGCGCCTTACCGCTGATTGGCGTGAAAAAAACGCTGATAAGTTGGAAGACCCTGAAGCGCTGCTTGCTATGCTGGAAGAAGAGCGCGGCAAATGGCACGAGCAAGAACTTGAACGTTGGCTAGAAGATATAGCCGAATGGGAAAGCGAAGGATCTAAAGGGCCGAAACCGCGGAAACTCGAGGCATACAAGTCCAGCACCGAACTGACCGATGCAGAACGCCTAGTATTACCGAAGTTGCCAACGGATTGGATCTATGTACGCTTGAATGACATCGCGCATATTGGGTCAGGTATGTCTGTCAGTAAAGCGCGCAAACCTGAGAATCCCATTGAAACTCCTTATCTGCGAGTCGCCAATGTCCAACGTGGTCGGCTAAACCTTGCAGAAATAAAGACGATGCCGGTGGAGCAGTCACAACTAAAAACGCTGTCTCTTCGAACCTGGGACATCTTGTTTAATGAGGGAGGAGACCGTGACAAATTGGGGCGCGGTTGGATTTGGGAAGATCAAGTCGAAATCTGCATAACACAAAACCATGTTTTCCGGGCAACACCGTTTCGTCATGACAGGAGTTGGTCATTGTTCGTTTCTCAGTGGGGCAACAGCTATGGCCGCGACTACTTTGAAGCAGGTGGTAAACAGACGACAAATTTGGCCTCAATCAACAAGTCCGTTCTGAAGGCACTGCCAGTCCCAGTTTGCTCCCCCAGCGAACATGCCGAGATTGTTAGCCTCTTGGACGAAAAGTTTGAGGCCGCCGATGCCTTAGAAGCCGAGATCAATGCGGGCCTCGCACGTGCAGCCGCCCTGCGGCAGTCTATTCTAAAGAAGGCATTTTCTGGTCAACTCGTTTCTCAAGATCCTACGGATGAACCTGCTAGTGAGCTGCTAACGCGAATCAAGGTCGAAAAAGCAGAGAAAGAGCGGGCTACTAAGCTCGAACGCAAGACCACTGCATCACGAAAACCGAAAATGAAGGTAAGGAGGCCAACATTGACCAACTTGATTGAAGTGCTAAAAAAACAAAATGGTTGGATCTCGGCGTCTAAAGCCGCTCAAGAATTGGGCGTTTTCGATGGGGCATCTTCTGATGATGTCGAGGCGTTCTATCGTCAGCTCAAGGAGCATCTGCAGAATAAGGATGAAACGATCAAGGTAGAACGTCGAGGTGATGAAGACTGGTTAAGGCTCGCTAAAGCTGAGGTGAGCTAAATGCGTATCGACTGGCTTTGGTTAGATAATTATAAGAATCTTAGCGATTTGACGATTAACTTTTCTCAAGACCATCTAATCACTGTACTGATCGGGCGTAATGGCACCGGCAAGTCCAACGTGCTGGAAGCCCTGACCATCATTTTCCGAGATCTGTTGATGGGTGAGCGGTTTCCATCATTCCAATATCGGATCGCTTATGAAATCCGTGGCCGATGGGTATTCGTTGATGCGGATCCAGAAAAAAAGAGTCCTTATCGAGCAAAAACAATAAGTAAAGATGACCAGCCCGAGCCTTATCCGGTTGGAGCTCTCTTCGAAGATCTGAAAGGTGAGTTGATCAGCCGGGCTAAGCTGGTTGGTGAAGACTCCAAGTATCTTCCGCGCTTTCTGTTTGGTTACTACTCGGGTGAAAGCGAGCGGATGAGGGAAGTGTTTCGAAAATATCTTAAAAGCTACGATGACAAGCTGATTAAGAACCTTGATCCAGGGCTAAAGCGTATGTTTTTCGCTGAGCCTGTGCACAGCAATTTTGTGCTGCTTTCGTTTATTGTTAATAACAAGAAGCAGACAGACGAATTTCTGCAAAAGCAATTGGGCCTTGAAGAAGGGGGGATTGAATCTGTTCTATTCGTGCTCAAGCAGCCTTATTGGTACAACAAAAATGCGTCTGGGGGAGATGCTCGTTTTTGGAACTCTAAGGGCATTGTGCGAGACTTTCTTGCCAAATTATATGATATTTCATTAGCGCCGATTCGCGTTAAGCGACGTGAGTTATATGATGTTAGGCGTTCTAGAGAGCTTGAATATCTTTACCTGTTTGCTAAGGATATCGATGCCCTTCGAGAGCTGGCTCAAGGTAAGTCATCTGCTGAATTTTTCCGAGACTTGGAGAGTACGCACGTTTCAGGATTGATTGACGAGGTAAGGATCAGAGTAAAACTGAAAAAGAACGATGGTTCTGTCACATTTCGTGAGCTAAGTGAAGGTGAACAGCAGTTGTTAACCGTTCTTGGTCTTCTTCAGTTTACATCCGCAGAAGCCAGCCTGTTTCTGCTGGACGAACCAGATACCCACCTTAATCCGCGCTGGAGTGTTGAATATATCCAACATATCCGAGATTTCCTCAAGGACGAGAACGATAAAAATCAGTCTAGCCATGTCCTTCTTGCAACACATAACCCTATTGCGGTTGCAGAGTTGCGAAAAGAGCAAGTACAGATACTGAAACGTGATGATGAGACTTTGAGTATTTCGGCTCAGGAGCCTGATGTTGATCCCATTGGGATGGGATATGCTGGTGTTATAACGAGCGAGATGTTTGGTTTAAATGCTGCCGTCGACACTACTACCCAGAAGTTGCTTGAAATACAAAGAGTTTTGTCTGTTAAAAGTCAACTGAGCGAGAGAGAAAAAGCTGAGCTTGAAGATACAACTAGCAAGCTGGAAACTTTGGGTTTCCGTTACCAAATGCGCGACCCAGTCTATACAGAGTATTTGAAGGCTCGCGCTGAGAAAAGCTCTCTTAAAAGGAAGGAGAGTGATGAGAGTGCAGAAGTATTAGATCCTGATGAAACTCGCCGCTTAGTTTTAGAAGCTTTAAAAAATATGGAAGATGAGGGGGAGTCATGAGGTTTATTGATATTGCTTTTATTGCACCCCCTGAAGGGTTCGCCGATAAGGTTATATCGGCGCAGGAGGGTGGTGACGAGAATATTGATAAGCATTCACATATTTGGCGAGAATGCAAAAAAAGCCTCAAACAAGCCTCTTACGATAAGTGCTACTACTGTGAAATGAAAGATATACGCTCAGATGGCACTGTAGATCACTATCGCCCGAAATCAAAATACAAATGGGCTGCTTACAGATTTGATAATTTTCGCTTCGCGTGTACTTTTTGCAATAGCCGTAGAACGGATCAGAAGACAGGTGAAGTCGGTGGGAAAGGAGCGGATTTCCCGCTTTTTGAAGGTTGTGTACGTGCAACTTGCCCCGAAGAGTCTGATAATGAGCTACCTCTTCTACTTGACCCTTGCAACGCAGCTGATCCAGATGCACTGGATTATCGCACTGACGGAGCAACGGTGCCAAAGAGTGAAATTGAGACGGACCCTCAAAGAATGAGGGCTGTAACTTCGATTGAAGCATACCACTTAAATCACTCTGACTTGCAGGAAGCAAGAAGACAGACGGCAATTGAAATTCAAGAGAAGATTATAGAGGCCGAAGCTTCGATGAAACGTTTCACGAATGGTGATATCACAGCACGGCAGGCATACTCGTCGGCTATCCGAGATCTTAAACGACGGTTGGATCAACGTGCTGAACTCTCAGCATTTTCCAAACGAGTTCTGCAAGCCTATAGGAATAAACCTCTTGTCGAGCAAATTTTGGCGGCTGCTTAGGAGAGATAACGAACACTCGCTCCATCATTTCTAACGTCAGAAGCTCTGGCTCTAACCTTGCATAACGATGGCGTAAGCTAAGTAATTATAATTATCTGACCTTTTTTAAGGTGGCCGATGAATAACAAACTCCCCATTAACATCGATGACTTGCTCCATCACCGCACGGTGGAAAGCGAGCGTATCGAGTATAAGGAAGGCTGGAACCCTGAGGCTATCCTGCATACCTTATGTGCCTTCGCTAATGACTTTCACAACTTGGGTGGCGGTTATGTGTTGGTGGGCGTTGCTGAAGAAAACGGCCAGCCTCAGTTGCCGCCTGCTGGTCTGTTACCTGAACAAATCGATGCCATTCAAAAAGAGCTGTTAAATCTGGGGCACTCGGCCATTGCGCCGCATTATCATCCGTTAACCGCTACCTATGATATTCAGGGTAAAACCATTCTGGTGCTGTGGGCGCCAGGTGGAGAAACACGTCCTTATAAGGCCAAAACTAGCTTCGGCAAGAAGAGTGATTGGGCCTATTACCTGCGTAAACATACCAGCACCGTAAAGGCCTCGGGGCAGGATGAACGAGAGCTGCTCAGTTTGGCAGCCACCGTGCCTTTTGATGATCGTTATCGTCAAACCGCCGGTTTAAGTGACCTTTCACCCTACTTGATGCGTGATTTTCTGCACGACATTGGAAGCGAATTGGCGGTCGAAGCCCGCGAACTGGATATTGAAACCCTGGGTCGCCGAATGAATGTGGTCGGTGGGCCAAGCGAGATGGCTTTTCCCAAAAATGTCGGTTTACTGTTTTTTAATGAGCAACCCGAGCGATTTTTTCCCGCTACTCAAATAGATGTTGTGTATTTTCCGGATGGTGCAGGTGGCGACCATTTTGAAGAAAAAGTGTTCAAGGGGCCGCTGGGCCACATCACTCGCGATGCCTTGGACTACATCAATCGCAACTATTTAAAAGAAGGCGTAACCAAACACGCTGATCGTCCTCAGGCTGAGCGTTTCTGGAATTTTCCGCTGGCTGCCATTGAAGAGGCGGTGGTGAATGCGGTTTACCATCGTTCCTATGAAATTCGTGAACCCATTGAAATACGTATTGATGGTCAAGAGCTGATGGTACTGAGCTTCCCAGGGCCAGACCGCTCTATCCGCTTGCAAGACCTGCAGGCAGGTAAAGCCGTCAGCCGCCGTTACCGCAATCGGCGCATTGGCGAGTTTTTAAAAGAGCTGGATTTAACCGAAGGCCGTTCAACAGGTGTGCCAAAGATTCTTCGCGTGATGAAATCGAACGGTTCTCCAGATCCAGTTTTCGAAACTGACAATGAACGCAGCTACTTCTTAATTCGTTTGCCTGTTCACGAAGGATTTTTGGTGAATATGGAGGCAGTGGCCGAAGTCACCCCCGAAGTCACCCCCGAAATGTTACGATTGCTTGGAGTGTTCGAGGGTGAAATGGGTAGAGTGGATTTAATGGCAGCCTTGGGGCTGCAAGATGAAAAGCATTTCAGAGAACACTATCAGCAAATCGCCATTCAGCAGGGGTTAATCGAGATGACAATCCCTGACAAACCTCGTAGTCGTCTGCAAAAGTACCGCTTAACCGTTTTAGGCCAGCGAGTGCTGGCCACCAAGGATACGCATTAATGAATACCGCCCCCATTATTTCCAAGGTCTGGAGTTTTTGCACCACGCTGCGCGACGACGGTGTGGGCTATGGCGATTATTTGGAACAGCTGACCTATCTTATCTTCCTCAAGATGGCGGATGAATACGCCAAGCCGCCTTACAATCGCCATGTGGGCATTCCCGAAGGATACGACTGGGCGAGCCTGACACGCTTGCGCGGCGCAGAATTAGAAGTGCATTACGTCACTCTGCTGCGCAAGTTGGGCGAACAGAGAGGCATGCTGGGTCAGATATTTACCAAGGCGCAAAATAAGATCACTGACCCAGCCAAGCTGTACCGTCTGATCGATATGGTGGACGGCACGAAGTGGGTGATGTTAGGCGCTGATGTGAAGGGCGATATCTATGAAGGCCTGCTGGAACGCAATGCCGAAGATACCAAGTCTGGAGCGGGCCAATATTTCACTCCTCGTGCTTTGATTCGCGCGATAGTGGAATGCGTTCGCCCTGAGCCTGGCAAAACAATCGCCGATCCCGCATGTGGCACCGGTGGCTTTTTTCTGGCAGCTCATGACTTCCTGACTAACTCTGAAAATTATGCCCTGGACAAGGATCAGAAGAGCTTTCTCAAACACTCGACCTTTTTTGGTAACGAAATTGTTGCGGGCACTCGTAGGCTCTGCCTGATGAACATGTTCTTGCATGGGATCGGTGAAATTACCGGCGAATCGCTGGTATCTCCCGCCGATGCACTAGTATCACCATCTGATGAAACCTTTGATTACGTATTGGCGAACCCACCATTCGGCAAGAAAAGCTCAATGAGTTTCACCAATGCCGAAGGCGAGCAGACATCTGAGGAGCTCAACTACAATCGTCAGGATTTCTGGGCGTCCACCTCGAACAAGCAGCTTAATTTTGTTCAGCACATTCGTACGATGCTAAAAACGACGGGTAGAGCAGCCGTTGTGGTGCCTGATAACGTGCTGTTTGAAGGCGGTGCAGGCGAAACGATTCGCCGCAAGCTACTTCAAACCACAGATCTGCACACCATTTTGCGGTTACCGACCGGTATTTTCTACGCGCAGGGGGTTAAGGCGAACGTTCTTTTCTTCGATAACCGTCCTGCTAGCCCTGACCCGCAAACTTCCAAGGTCTGGTATTACGATTACCGAACCAATGTGCATCACACGCTGAAGCAGAAGCCTCTTACCTACACTCATTTAGAAGATTTTATTGCCTGTTACCACACCAGCAATCGCCATGAACGAACGCCCACCTGGAGCGAAGAAACGTCAGCTGGACGGTGGCGCGCTTTTGATCGAGAAGAGTTATTGGCGAGAGATAAAGCGAGCCTTGATATCTTCTGGCTTCGCGATGCCTCAATGACGGATCTGGAAAATTTGCCAGAGCCTGAGGTATTAGCAGAGGAGATTATGGAAAACCTGCGCTCAGCGTTGGCAAGCTTCGAAACTGTGAACGAATAGAAGGTAACTGGTCAGAGGTGAGTTACTTCCATTTCGCCCAAGGCCAGCGACGCTTAACCGGCGTATCGATTTGGCTAATGGCGCTGGTGAGCGGCAGCATGATCGCGCTGAGTTGGCGGTGGCAGACGGCGCTGCTGAGTACGCCGGGACACTGTTTGAGCAGCAGGTCGCACTGTTGGGAGGCGATGAATAGCTGCTCCACGACCGCAGGCGCGAACAGCGGCTTGGCCTGCTGGCAGCAGCGGGTCAGCTCTCGGGAGAGCATTGAGAGCATGCTGGTGTCTAGCCAGCAGGGCAGCGGATCTTCTAGCCGTCCGGCAATCGAGTGCTGAACGGCTTCAAACGATGTGCGTAAAAACAGCAGGGTTTGACGAAGCTGGCGCTGTTCACTGGTCATGTGACGTCCCTTTACCTCAACGGCTCTTTATCTACCAATGTGCTGGCTAAAAAGAGAGTGTTTCTCATTTGCATCTTTTGGAGAAGATAGCCTTACTCAATCGCGGTGTCAATTACAGGCTATGAACGAATGAGGAGTGGTGGTACCGCCAACGCTTAGCGGCTGAGCAGGTACACCCCCTGCAGGAAGTAGAACACCCCAATGCCGGTGACGATCCAGCGGGTCCAGGTGCGGAAGTTGGCGTCGGTCAGGCGGTGCAGAATCCGTGTGCCGGTTTGGGTGCCCAGCATGGCAAACGGGGCGGCCAGTAGCACGATGCTCCACTCACCCACGCTGAGCGCAAGGGCGGCACCTAAGTAGAAGAGGATTTTGATGGAGTGGGCGACCACTTGAATCATGGCCTTGGTAGCGACGACTTGGCGGCGGTCCATCTGCGAGCGCACAAAGAAGATATCGATCAGCGGGCCGGAGACCCCGGCGGCAATCGTGAGGCCGCCAGAGGCGATGCCGCAGCAAAACGCGTGGCTGGCGCGATGAGCGTCTAGCTGGAACCAGTGCTTGGGCGTCCATACCAAAATAGGCAGCAGCCCGATCAATAAAGAAACAGTGGCCGCATTGGGCGTGTAGTTAAACAGCAGCAGAAGCCCAGCCGCGCTGAGCACGCCCAGCGCCATCAGTGCCACAATGCGCCAAACAATAAAGCGCCGCGACAGCCACGCCCGAGAGGCATTGGACGTTAACTGGATAACGCCATGCACGGCCATGGCAGTACTGGCGGGGAATATCACCAGCAGGAACCACAGCAACACCAGCCCGCCCGCCATACCAAATACGCCGGAGAGCATGGAAGTGAAAAACACCACGCCGACAAAGGCGAATCCCATTAACAGTGTCATGAAAGACGCCCTCAGCTACGACAGAATGGCCACACCTGATAGAACTTGCGGCACTGGAACTCTGCCTGGCAACTGTTGAGCTGGGCCTGGTAGCGGCTGGAGAGGCTCGCCACTTGGCGGCCTGCGTTGAGCACCTGGGGTTTACTGCGATAAGTGCCTCGCTGATAGCCGCCTGCGCCCTCGTGGTAGGCGTAATAGAGGTGCTCAGGATTGTTGAGCGAAATGCCCGTTTGCGCGCGAGTGCGGGCGTTGTACCAGCCAATGAAATCGGTGGCGTGTTTCATATGCGTGCGCCGGGCAAATAGGCTGCCCGCTTGGTCTTCGTACTCGCCCCACACCGGGTCTTGAGCTTGGGCGTAGCCTTTGGCGGAAGAGGGGCGCGGGCCGGGAATAAAGCCAAGGTAGTATTTGCGGTCTGGGCGCACGTGGCTGCGAAACGAGGACTCCCGCTGAATAAACGCCATTTGGGTCGCGATGGGCGTTCCCCACTTCTCTTCAGACTCTTGCGCGTAGTCGTACCAGCTAGGCTGTTCGCGGAAAATCTCGCAGATATTGGTCTGATCCTCCGGCGGGCTGGGCGCAAAGGTCGCGCACCCAGAGAGCAGCAGTAGGGCAGCGACGGTCAGCCATCCGCGGAGCGAAGCGGTAGAAGCAGCAGAGAAAGTAGAGACCCAAAAGCTATCAACAGGGCGATGCATAAGACGGTCCTTGTGGATAAGTCGTGTTGCTCACGTTTTGTGTTGTGTATTGGCGTATAAAGCGCGTTGGCCGCTTAGCGCAGCAGCGGCTCCAAGCAGCGGCGCAGGCGCTGAGCCTCGCGCACCAGCGTTTCCCCAGAGAGCATGCCCACCCCCATCACCAAGCCCACGCGGGGGTCCGAGGAAGCACACACCGGGCTTAACGGCCGCACGATTAAGTGCTCTTTCAGCAACGATTGCGCGATGGCCACATCGTTAATGCCCGGCTCGAACTCCACGCACAGGCTGATGGCACTGCTGGGAGCCGACACCGAGCGCACCTGGGGCAGCGAGCGCAGCTGGTCGTGCAGCACCTGTTGGCGGCCTAAATAGTCCCGCTGAATGCGCCGACACCAGGCATCCAAATCACCATCAAAAATAAACTGGGCCAGTACGGCTTGGTCCAGCATACGGCCCTCGCGAAACAGCTCGCTGCGCAGACGGTTCATGGGACCTGCCAAATGCCGCGGCACCACCAAGTAGCCCAGCCGCAGGCCGGGAAACATCATCTTAGAGAAAGAGCCTACCAGCAAATGGCGCTCAGAGTGGGCATCAAACAGCAGGTTGGGGTGGTCGTCGCGGTTAAATTCATAGTCATCTTCCACCACGTAGGTGGGCGATAACGCCTCACACAGCCGCTGTTTATGCTCGGCGCTGGTCGGCACGCTGAGCGGATAGTGGTGCGAGCCGGTGAGGTAAGCCAGCGCCACGGGGCCGGGAGTAGCCGGTAAGGCATGACCCGCTTCAGGCCGCCACGGCAGCATTTCGATGTTCAGCCCGGCGGCGGTAAACACGTTGCGCGCCCCCCAGTAGCAGGGCGACTCCATAGCCACCGTATCGCCCACATCCGCCAGGGCAACGGCGCACAGCTCGATGCCGTTGTGGGTGCCATCGGTAATGATGATCTGCTCGGTATCGCAATGAATATCCCGCCAGCGGGCCAGAAAATCACGAATCGCCCGTTTCAGCGGGCCGTAGCCGCCGGTGGAGTAGGAGAGCAGCAGCGCATTTTGCGGCACCGTCACGCTGGCGTAGAGCTGCCGCCATTTGCGCATGGGGAATTGGGCGATATCCGGAATGCCGGGCACGAAAGCCCCGCTCTGAATCATGCTGGCCCCAGGGCCTTGCAGCACCCGCTGGGCGCGCTGAGATAACTGCACATTGGCGGGGGCATCGGGCGGTGGCGTTGCCGGCTTGCAGGTCCAGGTGCCTTGGCCGTGGGCGGTGGTCAGCAGCTGCTCTTCCAACAGCGTGCCAATCGCTAAGGCCAGGGTTTGCCGCGCCACCTGAATGGCATCGGCCAACACCCGATGAGAAGGCAAACGCAGCCCGCTGGGCCACTGCTGCGTAATGGCTTGGCGCAGCGCTTGCTCAATGCGCACCTGCTTACTCAGCCGCTCCGGTTGGAGTGCATAAAGTTGCATAAATTGGTGCAAGACCTGCTGGCGATCCATATCAACGCCCCCTTTCCCGCGTGAAGCCCGCTGCTGTCAGGCGTTTAGACGAAAGCATTATGTCAGCTATGCACTTATTTGGTGCGTTGAAAAAGTGGTCTAGTCGAACGCCAAAGTGGTGCATTCGCGTTCTGACCACCGCCTGCTAGCGTGTAACTATTCCGTCACTGGAATCAGGATACTGCGCCACAGAGCGCCAACGACAACATCCAATAACCTGCAGGATACTGTGCGATGACCACTCCCTCTTCTGAACAGGATAAGCTCGTCCGGGTACTGGCCCGCGGCGACGTATTAGCCCTCGCCTTCGGCGCGATGATTGGCTGGGGCTGGATTGTATTAACCGGCACTGCGATTCAATCCGCTGGCAGCGTAGGCGCTATCTTAGCGTTTATCGTCGGCGGTTTAGCGATCATCATGGTAGGCCTGACCTACGCCGAGCTGGCCTCCGCCATGCCCAAAGTGGGCGGTGAGCATGTCTACAGCTACCGCGCCCTGGGTCACTTACCCTCTTTCTTATGCACCTGGGCGATTATTTTAGGCTATTTAAGCGTGGTGGCCTTTGAAGCCGTGGCGCTGCCCACCGTCATTGAGCACCTAGCACCGAACTATGCGGTTGGCCACTTATGGACCATCGCGGGCTGGGAAGTCAAAGCGACTTGGGTGGCCGTCGGTGTTGGCGGCTCGCTCGCCATGATGATTATCAACTACTTCGGTGTGACCACCGCCGCGCTGATCCAAAAAGTCGTGACCGCCATGATTTTGCTGGTTGGCGTGCTGTTTGTCACGGGCGCGCTGTTTGAAGGCGAAACCATCAACATGATGCCGCTGTTCACCCAGGCCGATACCGGCGTGGTGGCGGGCATTGTCGCGGTGCTGGTCATGGTGCCGTTCCTGTTCGTGGGCTTTGACGTCATTCCCCAAGCCGCCGAAGAGATTAACCTGCCTTACAAAGCCATCGGCAAAGTGCTGATGATGTCGGTCATTCTGGCAGTGGTGTGGTACGCGCTGATTATTCTGGCCACCAGCCTTGCCCTGAATAGCACCGAGCTGGCCGCGAGTTCCCTGAGCGTGCCGGATGCCATGGGCAGCCTGTTCAACGCCCCCTGGGCCAGCAACTTAATGATACTGGCCGGTATTGCGGGCATCATCACCAGCTGGAACGCCTTCTACATCGGCGGTTCACGGGCCATTTACGCCCTGGCTCGTGCGGGCATGCTGCCTGCACCGTTTGCCAAGCTGCACCCGCGCTATAAAACGCCGACTAACGCCATCTTCCTGATGGGCTTCCTCTCCTGTATCGCCCCTTTCTTCGGCCGCCCCGCGCTGGTGTGGATCGTCAACGCCGGTGGCCTGGGCATCGTGATTGCCTACCTGTTCGTGGCCATCTCCTTTGTGGTGCTGCGGGTTCGTGAGCCGGATATGCCGCGCCCGTTCCGCATTCGCCACGGCAAGCTGTGCGGCACCCTGGCGGTCGTCCTCTCTTTCGGTATGGCCTGCCTTTACCTGCCCGGTAGCCCGGCGGCACTGAGCGGCGCAGAGTGGTCGATCTTCGCGGGCTGGTCGCTGCTGGGGGTGGGGCTTTACATCCATGCCCTGCGCACCTACGGCCGGGCCTACAGCGACCAACACATGATGGCTGACCTGTAAGCCGTTCCAACACTTTAAAGGAGCACGCTATGAGCTTTATCGAACAGTGGTTGCACGATGCCGTACCGGCCCTGGTGGGTGGGCAGTGGCGCAAAGGCCAGCAGACCTTTGCCGTTGATAACCCCGCCACCGGCGAGACCATCGCCCACGTGGCGGATTTAAGCGCCGACGACACCCGCGACGCCGTGGCCGCCGCTTACGAAGCCGGTGCCGCGTGGCGCGCCACCCCGGTGAAACAGCGCTCGGCGCTGCTGCGCCGCTGGTTTGAGCTGATCAATGAGCACGCCGACGACCTAGCCCGTCTGATGACCCTAGAGCAGGGCAAGCCGCTGGCGGAAGCCAAGGGCGAAGTGACCTACGGCGCATCGTTCATCGAGTTCTTCGCTGAAGAAGCCAAGCGCATGGCCGGGGAAACCCTGCCCAGCCACGGTGCTGACAAGCGCCTGCTGGTACTGCGCGAGCCGGTGGGCGTGGTCGCCGCGATTACCCCGTGGAACTTCCCGCTGGCGATGATTACCCGCAAGTGCGCCCCGGCCTTGGCCGCTGGCTGCACCGTGGTGATTAAACCCGCCGAAGCCACGCCGCTCACCGCGCTGGCCGCCGCTTATTTAGCGCTGGAAGCGGGCCTGCCCGCAGGCACCATCAACGTGGTTACCGCTTCCAAACCCGCCGCCGTGGGCGAGGTGCTTACCACCGACGCTCGGGTGCGCAAGGTGTCGTTTACCGGTTCTACCCCGGTGGGCAAACACCTGCTGGCTCAGTGTGCCAGCACGGTGAAGAAAACCGCCATGGAGCTGGGCGGCAACGCGCCGTTCATCGTGTTTGACGACGCCGATGTGGACGCCGCCGTGAACGGTGCCATCGCCTCCAAATTCCGTAACGCCGGGCAAACCTGCGTGTGCACCAACCGCTTCCTGGTACAGGACGGTATTTACGATGCCTTCGTCGCCAAGCTCACCGAGCGTGTGAACGCGCTCAACGTGGGTGACGGCCTGGCAGAAGGCAGCATCATCGGCCCGCTGATCAACCAAGCCGCCGTGGATAAAGTGCAGCGCCACGTCGACGACGCGGTGAACAAAGGCGCGCGCCTACTGTGCGGCGGCCAGCCCCACGCGGCGGGTGATCGCTTCTTTACTCCCACGGTGCTGGCGGATGTGACCACTCAAATGGCCGTGGCCGATGAAGAGACTTTCGGTCCGGTCGCGCCGGTGTTCCGCTTCCAGCGCGATGAAGAAGCCATCGCCATGGCCAACGACACCCCGTTTGGCCTGGCCGCCTACTTCTACGCCACGGATTACCGCCGTATCTGGCGCACCATGGAAGCGCTTGAATACGGCATGGTCGGCGTGAACGAAGGGCTAATCTCCACCGAGCTTGCGCCGTTTGGCGGCGTGAAAGAGTCCGGGCTGGGCCGCGAAGGTTCCCACCACGGGTTGGATGAATTTACCGAACTGAAATACGTCTGCGTTGGCGGTTTATAAAGAGAACGATGATGACTAACCAAGAATTGAACGACCTGAAAAACCGCTTCGTGGCCAACGGTGCCGCCACGCCGACCACCCAGTTTGCCGAGCGTGCTGAAAACGCCGAACTGTGGGACGCCGACGGCAAACGCTGGATCGACTTCGCGGGCGGCATTGGTGTGCTTAACTTGGGCCACCGCCACCCGAAAATCGTCGCGGCGGTCGAAGCGCAGCTCAAGAAAGTCATGCACACCAGCGCGGCGGTGATCTCCTACGCGCCCTACGTGCAGCTGTGCCAAAAGCTCTGCGAACTCACCCCGGTGCGCGGCCCCGAGCGCAAAGCAATGCTGGTGAACACCGGTGCTGAAGCGCTGGAAAACGCTGTGAAAATTGCCCGCGCCGCCACTGGCCGCACCGGCATCATCACCTTTGATGGTGCCTTCCACGGCCGCACCATGATGACCCTGGCGATGACCGGCAAGGTGCTGCCCTACAAGAACGACTTCGGCCCCATGCCGGGCGACGTGTTCCGCGCCCCGTTCCCCAACCCGCTGCACGGCATTAGTGAAGAAGCCTCGCTGAACGCCATTCGCACGCTGTTCAAAACCGATATCGCCCCGCACCGCACGGCGGCCATCGTGATTGAACCGGTACAGGGCGAGGGCGGCTTCTACATCGCCTCGCCGGATTACCTGAAAGAGCTGCGCGCCCTATGCGACGAGCACGGCATTCTGCTGATCGCCGACGAAGTGCAGTCCGGCTTTGCCCGTACCGGCAAGCTGTTTGCGCTGGAACACAGCGGCATCGAAGCGGATATTCTGACCACCGCCAAGAGCCTTGCTAACGGCATGCCGCTCTCTGCCGTGGTCGGCACCGCCAAGGTGATGGACGCCTCCGGCCCCAACTCGCTGGGCGGCACCTACAGCGGCAACCCGCTCTCCTGCGCGGCGGCCCTGGCGGTGATCGACGCCATCGAAGAAGAGAACATCCTCGCCCGCAGCGAGCAGATGGGCAACATGCTGGCTGAACGCTTCGCCGTCTGGGAAGAGCGCTTCCCCGCCGTCGCCTACGGCCGCCAGCTCGGCGCTATGGCCGCGTTTGAGCTGCTCAACGGTGAAGGCAAGCCCGACCCACAACTCACCGGCGTGCTCTGCGCCAAAGCCCGGGAGAAAGGCCTGATCCTGCTCTCCTGCGGTTTCTACGGCAACAGCATCCGCATTCTGGTGCCGCTGACGGTGTCGTCTGCGGTACTGGAGGAGGGGCTGAGCATTATTGAGGAGTCGTTGGAAGCGCTTAGCTAATACCTTTCTAAGCATCATCTAACCCGCCCATCGTTAACAGCGAAAGCTGCTGGCGATAGGTGGGTTTTTTATGGGCGTTGAATGCACAAGACTGAGTTGGTCAGCAGCCCAAAGAATCCTATGCTAAGGTGAGTTTGGTAGGGGGATGATAAATATAGCAAGACAGGTAGCCTCCCAAAGTCGAGGTGCGGGCAAATGCACCAGATGTGCGAGTTTTGGATATGTAGCCTAATAAAAATTAATTAATGTAAGAGTCAGTGGTTTGGACGAATGTTGCAGGCTGCAATTTTCGGACAATCATGTCGAAGTATTCATCCAATCATAGGGCACGCTGTCTAACACATGTTAGCTGCTGACCAATTTCCGCTTCAGAGATGCAAGTATCTTGCACCAGTTACTGAGATTTAGGGTGAATTAGGTGATTAGTAATATACACGTCCACAATGCATTGGGAGTTGTGGATGCTCTGACGAATTAGGATTGGTCCATGGAAAGAATGATAGAAGTTCTCCACGAAAGCCATTTGGCGAATGTCTTTGAGATAGTTGGAGAAGGGCGCACGGCATCTACCCTGCTAGTATCAGTCGTCTGGGGTGATGGGAAACCTCGGCGCACATACTTCAAAATGTTTCATAAGTCGTTGCCCCTGGGTGTGCTGAATGAGATTACAGGTTATTTGTTGGCCAAATCATGCCAATTACCCCTTCCTACCCATGCCGGGGTCATTAGGGTTCCAAAAGGGCTATTAGAAAATCAAGATGATTTCCTTCCTCATGCGTTTGTCGTAAGCGAAGCTCCCGGGAGAACACCAACAACTATCTGCCAGATCACTGATCCCATTACGAACCAGCAGCTGGACGCTGTCATGGGGATGTTGCGAGATTGGTCGAAGCTAAACGATACTATTGCGTTTGATGATTGGACAGCTAACACTGATCGTAATCTTCAGAACATTGTGGTGGATGGGCCCGGTAAGATCTATTTGATTGATCACTCAAATATGCCTGTGAAACCAAATTGGTTGGCATCTGATCTGCAACCATATGAAAAATATAGAAATATTCTTGTGGATATTCTCCAGATAGCTCAAAGTGGCACGTTGCCGCAAAAGCATGCTATTGCGGTCGCGGCAACCCAGCACTCTGATGCCTATAATGACATTATTCATGAGCTTGGGTATTGGTGGGGGCAGTTCCTATCGAGTGATCCATCTAGGCGCAAGGCCATTGAAGACTTTTTGCGTATCAGGGCTGCGGAAGGACATAGCCGGCTCAGCTCAAATTTCTATCTCATGGCGGTGTAAAATGAACGGTCTCGAAGAACTCTTTGAGAAAGCAGCCCCAAAGGCTGGTATTCAAGGAACTTGGTTCGCCGCTCGCTGGCAACCGGATATAGCTACAGGAGAGACACTAAATATCGGTGTCGGATTTGTTTCGAGCGAAGGTGACTTGACTCTTCAGCTATTAAATGATTTTAGTCGATTAGAGTGTCTATTCGATTCTAGCAATGCTGCATTTCACGCCGAGCTTGCATGCCAAGTAGTTGAGGAGTGCCTGCGAGCAAGTCCTTACCGTCGTGGTAGTTTACTCGCTGGTGTCACTATCGATGATCGGGGGTTCGCGCAAGGATCTGATAATCAGAGCATTGTTGGGCGTCTTTACTCAGAAGTTGTCACCTTGGGCAAACCTCGTCCCGTAAAAGGGAAGAAAAAACCGTTTGCTCCAGTTTCTCGTGATATCGCTTATGAGTCTTTGAAGGTGCACCTAAAGAAATCTTTAAAGTTGGATTATGAGCGGTATGTTCCGAAGAACCCATATGCGGAAGTCAATGATTCTTTTGGGCGAGAAAAGCTTTATTTACCCTTTCAAAGAGAAAAAGGTGTTGCGACACTGGCTTCTGCAGCTTATGCAGACCCCTATAGAGTGAAGAGTCAGCTATATGAAGGGTTTCGCTCTGTCGAGACAGCACTAAAGAACAAAATTAGTGAAGATGCTGCGCTCTTCGTTGTGCTTCCCGGAGAAGGCTTATCAAAGGAAGCATTCGAGTCATTAGAAAAGGAGTTTGAAGAGTTTTATGCATTTGTGAGGCGTCACGACATCCATATGGAATCCCATGAGCACTTGATAGCGTTGGGCGATTCAGTATTAGAGTGGTGTCAGGGAAAAGCTGCCTAACCTCCAGGTCTATATTTTTCATTAACTCAGTTAACCAGCGCAGGCACGGTGACGCCCATTACGTTGCGCCTTCGGCTCTATTTCATGGGCGCGCATGCTGGAAGCGTCAAGCCATTATGCAAACTAAACAGCCTATCCGTATTTTTGTAAGCCTGACCATTGCCTTTTTCATCGCGCAGGGCATGTTTAACGTTATTTCCCATCATTACGTTTGGGTGCATTTTTACTTTGGCTTAGCTACGCCACTACTTGCTGGGTATTTTCCTTGCAAGTTGTTTCGCTGGCATAGTTTGAGCGGCCTCCCTGTAAATAACGAGTGGGCTTTCTGTTGGCATTGGTCGCTGTGGGCTGGTATAGCCATTACATTCATTGCAAGCTTTGTCAACGAAGTCATCGATGACCCAAAGCAGAATGGAGTGCCATTTTTTGATGCTTGGCATCACTTTGCAGCAGATATAGCGGGCATGATTGTATTTGTTGGGATTTATTTTCTTCTATTGCGGCCTATGTTCCAGCAGCCTAACTCAAACGTTAGGACGATAAGCACAAACATAGGATAGATAAATATGCTTCTGGTCACATCGAGCGGAGCGCCCGTCAATTCCGAGTTCAGCCTCGGTGTTGCTGAAGGACTTTCTCGGATAACAGTTGAGAGCAGTGGCGGCGCGGCAAAGGAAAAAGGAAGACCGAGAAGGAATCCAGATTACAATCAGCTTATTTTTCTGTTGCTGGAGCAGCTTTCTATTTGCGAGGCGAAAATAACCCGGGTAGTTCTTGACTCCGCACCAGTCCAGAGTCAGCCGATCTCGGCACGTATGGTGTTGATGGATGAGGTGTATCCGATAACATTGGCCCATCGAGACATAGAAGAGTTCCGCATCTCGCTTCAGCGAAGAGTCGCTGAATTTCAGCGGAAGCCGGGTAATAAAACTGGTGGAAACCGTCAGAAACGCATCCAAATTTGGGTTGACAAGCTCTTGCGCCCCGAAGACTTTTCACTATTCGACGAGGTGTCAACGACGGCTCCAGATTATGACGCGCCGCCATTCCTCTTGGAAACAGAGCGAAAGTATCTCGTGAGTGCCCGTATTGGCCAAGGCCTGTTCCGAGATTCGCTACTCGCTGCTTTTAGCTGTTGCCCGCTGACCGGAATATCTCATCAAAGTCTATTGGTCGCTTCGCATATAAAACCTTGGGCTGCCAGCACGAACGAAGAACGTCTCGATCCAGCCAATGGAATCATTTTGTCGGCGCTTGCCGACCGTCTCTTTGACAAGGGGCTGATCACCTTTGACTATGACGGGAACGTGATCTTCTCCAAGGAGCTTTGTGAACAAGATCGCGTGGCGTCTGGGCTGACTGGTGAGGTTAAGCTGAAAGCTTCAGTGACGCGGTCGAGCTACATGGAATATCATCGCACCGTCGTCTTCAAGGACACAATACCCGTGGTGTCCTAACAAATTTTTTGCATGAGACCGGCGCCTGGCCTGACTTGTTAGCTTGTGAGATCTGCGAGATAGTCGGTTCTGAAAACTAGCGTTATGTTTCTAGGAGAAGTTGTACCGTGAGCCATGAAACGCAGGTTTTGCCTCACAATGATCTGCTCAATCTTGCCTACTATCACAAGTGTGTGATTGAGAAGAAGGTCGCCGAAGACAATAGGGAGGCAATCGCGCTCGACTGCATGAGCTGCCTCATCGCATTAGCATTCTCTGTAGAAGCAATTGCTAACTTTGTTGGTTTTAAAGCGATTCCGGAGTGGAATGAGCGTGCCTTCTATAAAGACAAGATGTTAGTTCTTGGAAAAGGTTGTGGCTTCAAGTTTGAAGATTCTCAGGAGCCCTACAAGTCGCTCCATATGCTAAAGACAATTCGAGATCAGATGGCTCACGGAAAGCCAATTGAAACTAAGACCGACGTGTCTGATCGCGAGGCGTTGCGCCATGCCATGGCAAGCCCTTGGGACGAGCACTTGACTCCGGAGTTCGCGCAGCACGCGTTCGAGCAGGTTAAGGTTTTTGAGAAAATGCTTCTCGAATTGGCCGGGATTCCGCTTATTGAGACACTCACATCAGGCACTGCTGTGTGGGTAGAGGCATAACAAACAGCGCCAATTCAAGTCCTTTGGGCGCAGAGCGCACTCTGTGCGCCGCTGCGCAGGTTGTTAGGTATTTTCCTGTCAACTGAGTAAGCAAATATAGGCCGCTCCTTAGACGGGGCGCAGGATGGGTATCGACTAGCGGCATTACTGAAGCAGTTCGATAAAAATATCAACAATGTGGCGAACGACCAAATCCTACTCATGACGCATATACCATGCTGATTGTTTCCCGCTGCGGCCACGCCCTCTGGAGAAGAGGTTAGTAAGCCATAGCTAAGCGTAACAGCTACATATCCCCCAACCCGCCATCATCAAATAGCGAAAGCTGCTGACGTTCGGCGGGTTTTGCTTTTTTAGACCGCCGGGCAGAAGGCCGCCGCTGACTCGCCAGCTTATCTACAATCGCCTGACTGGCATCCCTCGCTTCCGGCGTACGTCGCAGCTCATAAAGCAGCTTCTTCCAGTGGCGCGCCTCGGCTTCAAAGTCATTGGGGATGGGATAGTCGACACCCGGTTGAAAGCCGAACCGCTTTTGCAGGCTTTCCGGCAGGGCCCAGGGTTTGGCGCGCCATTCCTGAGGCAGGGGCGAAAGCTCGGGCACCCAGCGGGCGATGAATGCGCCGGTGGGGTCGTTATCTTCTGCTTGCTTGATCGGGTTGTAGACCCGCATGGCGTTGGTACCGGTGGCACCCGCCTGCATTTGCACTTGAGGGTAGTGAATGCCGGGCTCGAAGTCGGTAAACAGCCGCGCGAGGTGCAGAGCAGGTTCATACCAGTGCAGCCCCAGGCCAAAGGTGGCGTGGGAGAGCAGCATGGCGCGCATGCGAAAGTTGATCCAGCCGGTGGCGGTCAGGCTACGCATGCAGGCATCTACCAGCGGCACGCCGGTTTGGCCGCGCTTCCAGGCAATCAGGTGAGGGTGTTCAGGGTCGCGCTCCCGCAGGCCGCGCAGCGCTGGGTGCAACGTTTGATGCTCGATGCTGGGTTCGCTTTCCAGCTTTTGAATAAAGTGGCAGTGCCAGTAGAGCCGAGAGGTAAAGGCACGCAGCGAGCGGGCCCAGGTGGTGTCGTCGGCATGTTTTTGCCGCTGGCGGCGCAGGGATTGCACTACTTCCCGCATGGAGAGCGTGCCCCAGGCCAAGTGCGGGGAGAGCCGCGAACCAAACTCCCAGGCCAGTAACGGTTTAGAGAGCGAGCCGCGATAGCGACGCCCGCGCTGAGTAATAAAGCTCAGCCACAGCGAGCGGCCTTCACTGCGACCGCCGCGCTGGCGTTGGGGGCAGGGCGTGGTATCAAACCCCAAGGTAAGTGAGGGCAGTTGCGCCACATCTACGTGATGAAACGCTTCCCAACCGGGTGCGGCCACCGCTGTTGGCGGGGCGGGGTAGGTGGGGGCGGCCATCAGAGCTTCCCAGTGGCTTTCCCAACGGGATTGATGCCCCGTGCGGCTACTCAGCCCACGAATCACGCCCTGCTGGCGGGCTTCCTGCCAGGGCACGTGGTGGGCATGGCACCACGCTTGAACGCGCTGGTCGCGCTCAAAGCTCCAGGCGTTGCCGGTCTCCTGGTGGGAGTGCAGCACCAGTTCGCCGTAGTGCGCTTTGAGCGCGGCCAGGCACTCCACTATATCGCCCTGCCACAGGCAGAGTGGCAGGCCCAGCGTGTTGAGCGCTTGGGCAAGATCAACCAGTGAATCGGCGGCAAACTGCCAGTGGCGCAAGGCGCTGTCGGGCGCTTGCCACTGCTCAGGCTCGATGGCAAATAGCGGCAGCACAGGGCCCGCCGCAGCGGCGTTGGCCAGCGGTGCGTGATCGTGAATGCGCAAATCGCGTTTGAACCAAACGACCTGAAGGGGTGCCTGAGCCATTAGCCGTAACGCCTGTTCGTCACTTATCTATTCGTGATGCAGTGATAACGTTACCATCAAGCGATTGTTTGCGTAACTAACTGAGTCACACCCGCTCCACAGGAGAACCACTATGTATATCGCCATGAACCGTTTTCGGATTGCCCCAGGCCGCGAAGAGGATTTTCTAGAGGTATGGCGCAACCGCGATTCCCACCTGGACGAAGTGCCGGGTTTCAAGCAGTTCCAAATGCTGCAGGGCGAAAGCCAGGAAGACCACACCGTGTTTATCTCCCACAGCGTGTGGGAATCCGAAGAGGCCTTCCGCGCCTGGACGAAGTCAGACGCCTTCCGCAAAGCCCACGCCAACGCCAAAGCGCCAGAAGGCATCTACCTTGGCCCGCCTAAGTTTGAAGGGTTTGAGGTGGTGTTGTAGGCGGAGTTAACGGCGGCAAATAGCGTTCAAGTAACTGGGCCGCATGCAGTACCTTGAGGTCTTGATATTTACCCGCCACTAAGTGCAAACCTACCGGCAGCCCCTGGTTGTCTAACCCGCAGGGAAGGGAGGCCGCGGGCTGTTGGGTCAGGTTGAAGGGATAACTGAACGGCGTCCAATCCATCCAATCTCGATAGTGTTTGCCCGGTGGTACGTTGTGGCCCGCTGCAAAGGGCGCAATGGGCATCGTAGGCGTTACTAGCAAATCATAGCGTTCATGAAAGGCGGCCATGTGAGCGGTCAATTCGCTGCGCTCACGCCGAGCGGCGAGGTAGGCGGAAAGCGATACATCTTGCCCGCGTCGTGCAATCTCCAGAAAGCCAGGATCAAGCGCTGCCTGCTGCTGTTCGTTCAGTTTTTCGAGTGCCTGCGTGGCCCCCGCAAACCAGAGTGTATTAAACGTTTTAAGCGGATCGCTAAAGCCTGGGTCAATGCGTTCTACGGTGGCCCCCAATGCTTCTAAATAAGCGATGGCTTCCTCAACTCGCTGGGCAATATCTGGCGCTACCTCTACATAGCCAAGATTGGCGCTAAAAGCGATGCGCCAGCCACTGAGGCTTGCTGGGGGCGGCGTGAGCCAGTCTGGCCCGGTGGGGTTTCCAACGTAACCATCCCGAGCATCGGGCTGGGCCATGACGCTGAGCATGAGGGCGCTATCACGTGCAGTGCGCGTCATAGGCCCTAGATGAGACAGCGTACTCATGGTGCTGGCAGGCCACTGAGGCACCCAGCCGAAAGTAGGTTTAATACCAAACGTGCCGGTAAAGCTGCACGGAATACGTATGGAGCCGCCCGCGTCGCTGCCCTGATGAAGTAGGCCCAAGTTAAGCGCCGCAGCTGCCCCCGCGCCGCCGGATGACCCACCCGGCGTTAGCTCAGTGTTCCATGGGTTGCGGGTGATGCCGTGCAGCGGGTTATCGGTGACGCCTTTCCAGCCAAATTCAGGCGAGGTGGTTTTGCCAACCACAATGGCCCCGGCATTGCGTAGGTGACGGCTAATGGGCGCATCTACCTCCCAGGGGCCATCCGTAGCCGTGGTGGTAGAACCCAGCCGTGTAGGCAGGCCTTTGGTTAGGGTTAAATCTTTGATCGTCACTGGGATGCCGTCTAGCGGGCCGCAGGGGGAGCCTGCTTGCCAGCGTCGAGCGGATTCTGCCGCTAAACGGCGTGCCTCTTTACCGTTAGTACAGGTGAAGGCATTCACCTTGGGGTTATCCCGCTCAATACGCGTTAAGCAGTCTTCCACCAGCGTTTCCGGCGAGAGCGAGCCCTCGCTGAAACGTGCCAATGCATCAGTTGCCGTCAGGGTTTCAAAGGTATCCACCATGGTTACTCCCCACTTTTCACACCGGCCGCATTGAGCATGGCGTGCAGTAAGACGTTACAACCTGCGTGGACGTGCTCGGGGGTGGCGCTTTCAATCTCGTTATGACTAATGCCATCTTTGCAGGGAATAAAGATCATGGCAGCGGGGGCGACACGGCCAATAAACATCGCATCGTGCCCGGCTCCGCTGATGATATCCATGTGTGACAGCTGCAGCTTTTCAGCGGCTTGTCGCACGCTATCCACGCATGCTTTATTGAAATGCTCAGGTGCAAAATCTGCGGTGGGGGTGAGCTCGTATTCCAACCCGTGACGTTGGCAAATGTCTTCAACGGCGGCCGTCACCGCTTGGCCCATAGCGATTAGGGCGTCGGGTTCCCAGTGGCGCATATCCAGGGTCATTTTGACTTGGCCGGGAATTACATTGCGCGAACCTGGGTGTAGCGTCATACAGCCTACCGTGCCGCGCCCGTGGGGTTGGTGCTCATGGGCAATTCGGTTGAGCGCTTGAGTAACTTCTGCGGCCCCCATCATGGCATCCCGACGAAGATTCATTGGGGTGGGGCCTGCATGGGCTTCAAGCCCTGTGAGGGTTAAGTCGAACCACTTCTGCCCAAGCCCACCGATGACAACGCCAATGGTGGTGTCGGTATCTTCGAGAATGGGGCCTTGCTCAATGTGTGGCTCAAAATAGGCTTTGATCTCGTTGGGTGAGACCTCATCACTACCGCGATAGTGAATCGCGTCTAAGGCATCGCTGACCGTGACACCATCGGCGTCGGTGCGCGCCATCATAGCGTCAAACGCCAGCTCACCAGTGAATACCCCGGAGCCCATCATACAGGGTGGGAATCGGCAGCCTTCTTCGTTGGTCCACGCGACCACTTCAATCGGCGATTGTGTGGTGATGTTGTGCTGGTTTAGGGTGCGAATCACTTCAAGGCCAGACATGACACCGAAGCAGCCGTCGTATTTACCGCCGGTGGGTTGGGTATCTAAGTGGCTGCCCGCCATGACGGTTTTGGCGCTGGGGTCGCTGCCTTCCCGGCGGGCAAAAATATTGCCAATATTATCAATGCGAATCGTACATCCTTCAGCACGACACCACTGAATAAACAGATCGCGGCCTTGGCGCTCTAAGTCGGTCAGCGCCTGGCGGTTCACGCCGCCCTTCGGCGTGGCCCCTAGCTTGGCCATCTCCATGAGCGACGCCCAAAGGCGGTCGCTGTCAGTATGCAGGTTGGACTCTTTGATGGGGGTAACGTAGGTATTCATCTCACTCTCCTCGCAAAGTTAAACGGATGTGTTTTCCGTTAGTAAGTCGTGCAGCTTGGAACGGTGATTCTGATGATTGGGTGAGTCGTTGCTGACCAGCATCTGTACCGCCATTTCTGCTTCCAGTGCACTCATGTGATGTTCAGCATCGGCCATGTGCTCGGCCATGATCTGTCGCACACGCGGGGCATCTTCAGCGCGGTAGGCATCCACTAGCTGGCGGTGGTAATCCTGATTGGCGTGGTCGAATTGCTTTCGCTCCGGGACGTACGCTTTTTTGATCACCACCAAATCGCGCAGCATGTCGTTTAAGAACTGACACATAAACGCGAGCAATGGATTCGGGCAGGCGCGGGCCAGCAGCTGGTGAAACTCCAGCTCTAGAAAACGTTGGTGCCGGTGATCCTCTTCATGACTCGCACGGCAGGCGCAGGCCGACATATTGGCTTCCAAATGTTGGAAGTCCTGCTCGGTGAGCTTACCCACCACGGAAGCCGCCAGTTCTACTTCCAGCAGTTTGCGTAACTGGTACACCTGCTTGCCATCCAATTGCTGGAAGTGCAGAAAGTTACGCAGCATGCGGCTGGCGGGCTCCATGCTGGGCTGATTAATGACCGCGCCTCCTTTAGGCCCGGTTTTTAACGTGATGAGCCCCTCAACCTCTAAGATCTTGAGCGCTTCGCGCACGGTGCCCTTAGCGCTACCGTAAAGCTCCATCAGCGCTTTTTCATTGGGCAGCCGGTCACCTTCCCCCAGTGACTCTGCGGCGATCCAGCGCTTAATGTCGTCGCTAATCAGCTCGGCAAGCTTGGGTCGGCGCGGCGAGGTTGAAACAGGGGCTTGAGTCATCAACCCACTCCTTATTGGTGGTTAGCGCTATTGGTGATTTCTTGCGTATAAGCGGGTAAGCGCTCTGGGTGGTACTCGGCATCATAGTCATAGCGTGCTTGGGTAAAGCGTTCCACGACCGCTGTGTCGCGTCGATGCAGCGCGTGGCTGAGCCCAACAAACAGCGCAGCATTCAGCAATAAACCCCAGATACCCGCATGGTAGCCAAACGGTGCGCTGAGCGGGCCAAAGGTCATGAGTAGCACGCAGGCAACGCCCGCCCACAAACCCGCCAGTGCAGCGGTGGGGTGCGCTTTTTTCCAGGTGATGGCCCCTATGGTGGGAATGATCAACTGCGCGGTGCCCGCCAGTGCTGCAATACCAATCGTGACCAGTACGCCAGGTACGGTAAGCGCCATGATATAAGCGGCCAATGAGAAGCCCACCAGCGATAAACGACCGATATACACAATGCGCGCTTGGCTTGCGTCACGATTGACATAGCGTTTGTAGATATCCATCGTCACCACGGTAGACACCGCATGGATCTGCGAGTTAGCGGTAGACATAGCGGCTGAAGCACCGGCTGCCATGATCAGTGATGCGAGTAGGTAAGGCGCATACTCCATCAGCATAATGGGCAGGATCTGGTCCGGGTTCTCTACGTTGGGTTCAAGCAGCACGCCTGAATAGCCAGACAGCACCGAGCCTACATAGGCAAAGGCCGCCAATCCCAGCAAGAACGGCATCAAGTTAAACAGTTTGCCGTGTTTCACCGAGTACATACGCAGCCAGATTTGCGGGCCCATAAAGGCACCAATGGCGGTAATAGCAAACAGCGAGAACCACATGGGGTAGCCCATCGTGCCGTTAGGCCCAGGCATGGTGAGATGGTCAGGAGACGTTTGCTGAAGCTGACTAAATAGCGCTGTTGGGCCACCTACTTGGCTGGAAATGTAGTAACCGGCATACAGCATGCCGAAGAATAGCAGCGCACCATAAATAACGTCGGTCCAGGCGATAGCGCGGATACCGCCAATCCATACGTAGATGATAATAATGAAGTAAAACAGCAGGGCGGCGAGCCAGAAAGGAATTAATCCGCCGGAGGCGACTTCGATTAAGTATGCGCCGCCGGTTAGCTGGATCTGCAAATAAGGTACGGTGAAAATCAGCGTAATCGCCGCCACGGTAATACGCAGCGCTTCGCTGTTATAAAAATCACCGATCAAGTCTGAAGGCGTTAAATAGTTGAATCGTTTGCCTAAAAACCACACCCGTTTGCCTATCCAGTAATACATGAAACCAAATAGGAGGTTCCAGGCTAATGCCGTCAGAAATACCGGCCCGTTGGTATAGAAGGTGGCATTAGAGCCGAGGAACGCAAACGCGCTCCACCAGGTGGCCGCGACGGTGAAGAAGACCGCGATACTGCCCATGGCACGGCCCTGAACGAAAAAATCCTCGCTGGTTTCTTGTGATTGACGAGCGGATAAAACCCCCACCACCAAGGGAATGATCATAAACGCTGCAATGATGATTAAGCTGCCGGTCATGGTGACCCCCTTTTCTTACCGCTGCTGAGTGGCGTGGATAGTGGAAGGCTCGGGGCTGCCCCAGTTGGTGAAATAAGCCACCAAAAACAGCGCCGTTAATACGAACCACCAGAACAAGTTCCACACCAGCAGAAAGGGGAGACCCATCACCGTGGGCTCTATACGGTTGGCCAGCATAATGAGGGGGCTTTCCAGCATGATAAAGCTGAAGAGCATGCCGCCATATAGAGACAGCTTTAAGGGAGTTAAGTATTTCATAGCAAGGTAGCCCTTTGTTTATATTGAAATTGTGAGCATTGATGGCAGTGCACGCAGCCAGCGACAGCGCTAGTGAGCGCATTCGCTAGGTGAGTGCGACTGAGGCGTGTTCCACTGATTTGTTGTATTTATTCGTATAAATATAAGAATTAGGCGCTTTGAATCGTCCCGTCAAGATGAGGAGGCGCTGTTTGATACTCTATTACGTATGAGTTTTCTAACGTGAGCGAAAGAAAAGCATGATTTTATAAACGTAGTGGGTGGCGCATGCTGAGGGCATGTCTCATGGCGACGGAGCTGGACACTATGTTTGGTTTAAAAAGTAAAACAACCGCCCAGTCAGCGGAAAAGACGGCTGAGCAGCCTGGATCAGGCACCGCCCTCAACCAGCATTTCTGGATGCCGTTCAGCGCGAACCGCGATTTCCGCGCCAACCCGCGCATGATTGCGGGCGCCGAAGGGCGTTATTACATCGATGACCAGGGGCGCAAGCTGTTCGATTCGCTCTCTGGCCTGTGGACCTGCGGGGCGGGCCATAACCGGGAAGAGATTCAAAAAGCAGTAGCGGCGCAGTTGGGCACGCTGGATTTTGCCCCCGGCTTTCAGATAGGCCATCCGCTGGCGTTCAAGCTGGCAGAAAAGGTCGCCAGCTTAACGCCTGCTGGGCTGGATCACGTGTTTTTCACCAACTCTGGCTCAGAAGCCGCCGATACCTCGGTCAAGATGGCCAAGGCGTATTGGCGGTTGAAGGGGAAGCCGGAAAAAACCCGCATGATTGGCCGCGCCAAGGGCTACCACGGGGTGAATATCGGCGGCACCAGCTTGGGGGGCATTGGCGGTAACCGTAAGCACTACGGCCAGTTGATGGACGTGACGCACCTGCCCCATACGCTGCAAGCGGGCCATGCCTATACCCGTGGCCAGGCGGAAACCGGTGCTGAGCTGGCCGATGCGTTGCTGGATCAAATTGCCTTGCACGATGCGTCGACCATTGCCGCCGTGATCGTGGAACCCATGTCGGGCTCGGCGGGGGTGATCGTGCCGCCCAAGGGCTACTTGAACCGGCTGCGGGAAATCTGCACCGCCCACGATATTCTGCTGATTTTCGATGAAGTCATTACCGCCTTTGGCCGCAGCGGCGCCACCACCGGTGCCGAAGCGTTTGGCGTCACGCCGGACATCATGAACGTGGCCAAGCAGATCACCAATGGGGCGGTGCCGATGGGGGCGGTGATCGCTTCAGGCGAGATTTTCGACACCTTCATGCACGCAGGCGGTGCCCAGCACGCGATTGAATTCCCCCACGGCTACACCTACAGTGCCCACCCCGTGGCCTGCGCGGCGGGGCTGGCGGCGCTGGAGATGATGGAGCGTGAAAACTTCCCCGCTCAGGTGAGCGCCATCGCTCCCGTGTTCGAGCAGAAGCTGCACGCCCTGAAAGGCCGTCACCATATCGTCGATATTCGCAACTACGGTTTGGCCGGTGCCCTGCAGTTAGCGCCGCGCAACGGCGATCCCACCATTCGTCCCCGCGATGCGCATATGGCGCTGTGGGAAGCGGGCTTCTACGTGCGCTACGGCGGCGACACCCTGCAGTTCGGCCCTCCCTTTGGCACCACGGAAGCCGAGCTTGAGCGTTTGTTCGATGCCGTTGCGACCACCCTAGATTCATTGGCGTAACCCTGGCCAACCCTGTTTTGGAGTTTCATGATGAGTGTTGTTTCCCACCTGATTAACGGTGAGCTAGTGGAAAGCCAGCGCACGCTGGACGTCACCAACCCTTCTACGGGCAAGGTCATTCGCCACGTGGCGGATGCCAGCGCGGCGGATGTGGAGCGTGCCATTGCCGCAGCTCAAGCCGCTTTTCCTGCCTGGCGCGATACGCCGCCCGCCAAGCGCGCCCAGGTGATGTACCGCTTTAAGCAGTTGCTGGAAGAGCACGCGGACCGCCTCGTACAACTGGTCAGCGAAGAGCATGGCAAAACGGTTGAAGACGCCATGGGCGAGCTGAAGCGCGGCATCGAGAACGTCGAGTACGCCTGCGGCGTGCCGGAACTGTTAAAAGGCGAGTACTCCCACAACGTGGGGCCGGGCATTGATGCCTGGTCTAACTTCCAGCCGCTGGGCGTGGTCGCGGGTATTACCCCGTTTAACTTCCCCGCCATGGTGCCGCTGTGGATGTACCCGATGGCGATTGCCTGCGGTAACACCTTTATTCTTAAACCTTCCGAAAAAGACCCGTCAGCGGCCATGGCCGTGGCCGAACTGCTGCAAGAAGCGGGGCTGCCCAAAGGCGTGATGAACGTGATTCACGGCGGTCGCGAAGCGGTGGAAACACTCTTAGATGCCAAAGCCGTGAAAGCCATTTCGTTTGTGGGTTCTACGCCCGTGGCGGAAGCGATCTATTCCCGCGGCTCGGCGGCGGGCAAGCGCGTTCAGGCCCTGGGCGGTGCGAAGAACCACGCGGTGATTCTGCCGGATGCCGACCTGGAAAACGCCGCCAACACCCTGATGGGCGCTGCCTACGGCAGCTGCGGCGAGCGCTGCATGGCGATCTCGGTAGCGGTGTGCGTAGGCGATGAAACTGCTGACCGGTTAGTGGAAACCATGCTACCCAAAATCGCCCAGTTGAAGGTGGGCCCGGCTACCGATAAAGGCCTGGATATGGGCCCGCTGGTCACCGCAGAGCATCGCGATAAAGTGCTTGGGTTTATTGAAGATGGCGTGAACGCTGGCGCTTCGCTGGTGGCGGATGGCCGTGGCCTGACCGTGGCTGGCCATGAAGAGGGCTATTTTGTGGGTGGCTGCCTGTTCGATAACGTCACCGCTGAGATGCGCATTTACCAGGAAGAGATTTTTGGGCCGGTACTCTGCGTGGTACGGGTCGGCAGCCTGGACGATGCCATGCAGCTGATCAACGACCACGAATACGGCAACGGCACCTGCCTGTTTACCCGCGATGGCGAAGCCGCCCGCCGCTTCACCGATGGTATCGAAGTGGGCATGGTGGGGGTGAACGTACCGTTGCCCGTGCCGGTGGCGTATCACAGTTTTGGCGGCTGGAAGCGTTCGCTGTTTGGCGACCTTCACGCCTACGGCCCAGACTCGGTGCGCTTCTACACTCGCCGCAAAGCGGTTTCCCAGCGCTGGCCTTCCGTCAGCGAAGCCACACGGGCGGAGTTCTCGTTTCCTACTAACCAGCGTTGACGCGATGCGCTAACTGCGCCATCTTCACTGCACCACCGCCTGCATCATTGTTGGGCGGTGGTGTATTTTTTGGTGCGTATTATGAGCGGTCAGGGTTGCAAAGGGATACCAGCGTGGCGAGAACACAGGACGAAATTCGGCAAACGAACGTCAAAAAGATCCTTCAGGCGGCGGAGCAGCTGTTTGCCGAAAAAGGCTACGCCGGTGCCTCCATGGGCGACATTGCCCAGTTAGCCGACCTGCCAAAGTCCAATGTGCACTACTATTTCGCCACTAAGAAAGTACTCTATCAAGAGGTATTGCTGGCGCTATTAGAGCTATGGAAGCAGGACGCGCTCTGCTTTGAGCTGTATGAAGACCCCCGAGTGGTGCTCTCCACCTACATTCGCGCCAAGATGAACCACTCTCGCAACCGCGCCCACGGCTCCAAAGTGTGGGCCGCTGAAGTGATGCAGGGTGCCCCGATGCTCAAAGAGCGCCTGCGCGATAACCTTTATGAATGGGCCAAACTAAAAGAGTCGAAAATCCGCGAATGGGTCGATTCCGGCCAAATCAATCCCGTCGAGCCTTCGTACCTGCTTTACATGATCTGGGCCTCCACCCAGCACTACGCGGACTTCGACTACCAAATCTACCTGCTCAACGACGACAAACCTCTGGACGACTTACAGTTTGAAAAAGCCGTGCAGTCGGTGACCTCTGTGATTTTAAGAGGCATTGGGCTGACGGCTTAGACTTTCCAGGCTTACTTGCTCAGCAATCAAACAAAAAAGTTCGTACATAATGGTGGCTCCAAGCAGTGCTGTGTTGCCGCTGGGATCGAAGGGTGGGGAGACTTCCACTACATCGGCGCCGATAAGCGGTATGCCGCGAAAGCCGCGCACTAGCTGCAGGGCTTGCAGGCTGGTAAGACCGCCTACTTCAGGGGTGCCGGTCCCAGGCGCGAAGGCGGGGTCGATGCTATCGATATCGAAGGATAGATATACTGGGCCGCTGCCCACGACGCGGCGTGCTTCAGCGACTGTCGCTTCAATGCCCAGCGCATCTACTTCTTCCATAAATATTACTCGCATGCCGCTAGCGTCTGAGTAGTCCCAGCCTTGTGTGGTGTTTTGGGCACCGCGAATGCCAATTTGCACCGTGCGTTTGGGGTCAATCAGGCCATGTTCACAGGCGAGGCGGAAGGGGCCGCCGTGGTGAAATTTTGAGCCCTGAAACTCGTCCCAGGTGTCGGTATGAGCATCAATATGGATCAACCCCACCGGGCCATCGGCCGCTAAGCCACGCAGGATGGGATAGGTAATCAAGTGGTCGCCACCAACGCTTAGCGGGATAACGCCTGCTCGGCGAATCGCCGAGTAATAAGTGGCAATATCATTGGAGACCTGCTCAAGGTCGTAGATCGATGAAAAGCGAACGTCGCCTATGTCGGCAATGCGTGCCTGAGCAAAAGGGTCTAGACGTGTGACATGGTGCAGGCTGCGCATCATACTCGACTGGTTGCGAATCTCACGCGGGCCATGGCGGGCGCCTGGGCGATTGCTGACCCCGCCATCAAAAGGAATGCCGACCAGGGCAATATCGAGTTCGTCTAACGATTCGGCTAGCGGCGCACGCAAGAAGCTGGCTATTTCGCGATAGCGTGGCTCCTGGTGCGGTAGGTAGCTTTCGCCGGTGGCGGCATTGCGGCGAGTGCCGTCGGTGCCCTTGGCCATGTGGCTCTCCTTATCGGGTTAAGCTCGCCAAACTGGCGGCCAGTAGTTGCGTGCCTGCAACGGCATCATCAAGTTCAGTATGCTCATCAGGGTGGTGGCTAAGGCCATCGCGGCAGGGTACAAACAGCATCGCTGTTGGGCAGTGGTTGGCGAGGTGAATCGAATCGTGAAAGGCACCCGATACTAATCGCGGTGCAGTAATACCTAGTTCATGGGCGGTGTCATCAAGCAGAACGGTGAGGGTGGCGGGAAACGCCACTGGCTCAACGCGCGATAGCGATGTCAGTGTTGCTTTGCAGCCTGCCCAGGTCTGCTGAGCGAGCTCATTGAATTCGGCTTCCAGCGCTTTTAGCGTCGCTGCTTCGGGGTGGCGTAAATCAATAGTGAAGGTGACCTGATCGGGAATGGTGTTCACCGAGCCAGGGCTGACGGCAAACGTGCCAATGGTAAAACGCACGCGGTCTTCGCTATCTCGGGCGGCTTCTCGTAGTGCGGTTGCCAGCGCACAGGCGCCCTCTAGCGCATCGCGACGCATGGCACGCGGGGTGGTGCCCGCGTGGTTGGCGCTTCCCGATACGGTGACTTCATACCAGCTAACGCCTTGAATGCCTTCTACAACGCCTGCAGAGACACCCTGGCGCTCCAGAATAGGGCCTTGCTCAATATGCAGCTCAAGAAAAGCATGCATCGGAGTTGCCAACGGGCGACGGGGAACGCCTGCAGCGTCCAGTTCCGCCAGGCAAGTATCCAAGGCACGTCCCAGACTGACGCCGTCGTTGTCTTCGACTAAGCGCGTTTCATCCAGGCTTCGCACGCCGCAAAATACCGCCGAACCAGAAGTGCCGGGTGAGAAGCGCGCCCCCTCTTCATTAGTCCAACTCACCAGTGAAAGAGGGCGGCGCGGTGTAAACCCCGCCTGCTTAAGCGCGCGCAGTGCTTCAAGCCCTGCCAGCACGCCCAGCGCTCCATCGTACTTGCCACCCGTCGGTTGGCTATCCAAATGACTGCCCGTAACGACAGGCTCAAGCGCGGGGTCACTACCGGGCACATCAAGAAACACGTTGCCGATCGCGTCGACGCTTGCCCTGGCACCCAGTGCGCTGGCCTGCTCAATCAGCCAAAGCCGGGCGCGGGTGTCGTTGTCATCAAGCGCTAAACGCGCTACACCGCCGTCTGATCGGCCGCCCATCTTCGCGACCGTGGCTAAGTCGTTGGCAAGTCGTTCCGGGTTTACCGCTGCTGCTATCGCCGCCACATCAATGACGGGCTTCTCGGTTGGATAATGAAGGTGGCTTTCCATCAGGCTCTCCCTAGGGGATTTTATTCGTAGACTTCAAAATGTACCTCGACAGGTACGCAGTCTGCACCATTGATGGGAATAATGTCTTGCGGGCAGGCGGACATCGCCACGATACAGTCCATCTCAGCGCGTAGCTCGACATAGTCACCGGGTTTGGACACAGGCGGGCACCAGTCGACTTTCATCTGGTCATTAACGGGAATGTTCATCCATAGATTGAGCGGCTGAGGCACCTCGGGAGTGACAACGCCTATCGCTTTCATGGCTAAACGCAGGTTATCGGCGCAGCTATCGTGGTAGCCCTCAACACCCAGCGTCATATAGCGGAACAGGTCGCAGGCGGCCATTAGCGTGTCGTGGATACCCGGCGAAGTGTCGGCGGTGAGGGTCATGATCGGGCGGCGGCGGTTACTTATCAGCGGGTCGCCTGCCTGAGGAATCAGCGCGCTCAACCAGGCACGCCCGTGCTCCCAAGACATGAACTCGTTGATATTATCGGTGCTAAACGCCCAGGTGTCGCACACTTGGGTACCGTGGGTATTAATAATACGGATGGTTTGTCCGGCTTTTAGACGCACTGCCCGGCCGCCACGGGCGGCGACTTCGTAGCGCTTGCCTAACACCGGCGTGCCGTCGGGGGAGATGGGGTTTTCCAAGCTGTGGTTATGGCCGCAGGGTTCGCTGTTGCTGCGCGGCAGTTGCTCAATGCGAGCGTGGTCAAAGCGTGTATCAGAACTCATGGGATGCTCCAGGTGTTTTAATCGTGTTTAGGTGACTGAGTCAGTCGATATGGCGCTCACGCCAGGTATTAAGAAACTGTTGAAGGCGTTCGCTTTTTGGTTGGCGGAACAGGGTTGCGGGCGGGCCGCTCTCGACCACGCGGCCTTGATCCATAAAGATCACGCGGTCAGCCACTTTGGCGGCAAAGCCCATTTCATGGGTGACGATCACCATGGTCATGCCATCGGCGGCTAGCTTTTTCATGACATCCAGGACTTCGCCAACCAGTTCAGGGTCGAGCGCCGAGGTAGGCTCATCGAAGAACATTACTCTGGGCTTCATGGCGAGCGCCCGAGCAATCGCCACCCGCTGCTTCTGGCCACCAGAAAGGCTCTCGGGAAAGTGGCCTGCACGGTCAGCAAGGCCAACCTGTTCGAGCATGGCCATGCCTTCCACTTCTGCATCCTGCCGGGAAAGGCCGTTAACCAGACGCAGCGCTTCGGTCACGTTCTCCAGTGCCGTGCGATGGGGCCATAGGTGAAAGTGCTGGAACACCATGCCCACTGGCGCGCGCACTTCATCTACGCGCTTTTCACTGGTGCGCACACGCTTGCCGTTGCGATCCTCAAAGCCCAATAGCTGGCCGTCGATATAAACGCTGCCATGATCGTAGGGCTCCAAGAACGCCAGACAGCGTAGCAGGGTGGATTTACCCGAGCCGGAGGGGCCAATCACGCAGACCACTTCGGAAGGGGCGAGGCTGAAGTCGATGTTGGTCAGCACTTCCAGATCGCCAAACTGCTTACTGATACCGTGTGCCTCAACAATGGCTTTTTGTCGGGTAGGCGTAGGCGGTGAGAGTGTGTCAGCCGTTGGCATGGGAGTTATCCTTTTGAGCGACATGGCGCGGTTGACGATTGGCTAAGCGTTTTTCCAGCGCATAGCCGCCCCGGGCGACCAGTTCAATCATCAGCCAGTAGAGCAACGCAACCGCCAAGTAGGGCTCGATGACCTGAAACGTCTGATTAACGATGGTGGTGGCGTTTTTGGTCAGGTCATCCACTGAGATAATCGAAATCAGCGCGGACTCTTTCACCAAAATGATTAGCTGATTGGTGCCGGGCGGTACGATCAGACGTGCCATCTGAGGAATCTGAATACGTATCAGCGCGTGCCAGGGTGAAATGCCGAGCATTCGCGCCGCCTCAAGCTGGCCTTTGGGAATGGACTTGAAGCCGCCACGATAAATTTCCGCAAAGTAGCCTGCGCCATACAGCCCAATACCGGTGACACCGGCAATCTCAGCATCTAGCCGTAGGCCAATGCTGGGGCCGCCGTAATAGAGTAAAAACAACAGAATCAGCAGCGGGATGCCGCGGCAAATTTCCACATAGCAGGCCACCGGATAGCCGAACAGGCGTGGATTAGCCAGCCGTAGCGCCGCCAGCACCAGCCCCAATGAAACGGCTAGTAAGCAGCCGAAAAAGCAGATCCACAGCGTATTCCACAACCCTTGCAGAATCAGCCCACGGACGTCCCATAGCAGGGCAATATCAAACATAACGGACACTCCCCTATTCGGTGGCAAGACCGCCGGTCATGCGGTGTTCTAAGTAAGCGCTGAGTCGTGCCAGCACCAAATTGACCGCGAGATAAAGCAGCGCGGCAGCCAAATACGTTTCCAGCGGCTGAAAGGTGCGTGAGGCGATTTGCTCGCTAACGCGCATTAGTTCGGTAACGGCAATCACCGATATTAGCGATGAATTTTTGAGAATCGTGATGATCTCGTTCGTCAGTGGCGGCAGCGTCAGGCGAAATACCTGAGGCATGATGATGCGCCTGCGGGTTTGCCACGCCGAGATGCCCGCCATGCGCGCCGCTTCTATTTGCCCAGCGGGAATGTGGCTGATGCCGCTACGGAAAATTTCCGATTGGAAGGCGGCCGTATTCAGCGTAAGCGTCAAAATAGCGGCGGTAATAGGTGCGATCTCAATGCCGATTTCGGGCAGTAAGTAATAGACCAGCAGCAGTTGCAGCAGGATGGGGGTGCCACGCCAAAAGCTGCGGTAAAGCCCGCAGGGCCAGCGCACTAGGCGATACCGGCTGGTCAAACCAAAGGCCAGCAAAACGCCTAATACCAACCCCAATGCGATGGCGGAAAGCGAGACCACCAAGGTGGTGGTCAAGCCTTTGAGCAGCACAGGGTAGTGGTTGAGCAGAATCTCAAACATGTAGCACCTGTAAAATGAAGAAAAACGGCTTCACCAACTCAACCCTTTTTACTCGGCCGCTGGGAGTTCTAACGGTAGATCCATCGGGCCACCGAACCATTTTTCCTGTAGCTCATTCAGGGTGCCGTCTTCATTTAGGCGTTGAATCTGCTCATCCATAAAGGCGTTAAGGGATGCGCTCTCTTCGTCATCGCGTCCGGCCCAGGAGAAGTAAACCGGGTCGCCGAAAGTGCCGACCACTTCAAACACATCAGGGCGGGTGCGCTCGGCTTCGAGCAGGTTAGGAAGACTATTGATCACCACATCGACACGGCCCGTCCCTAGCTCGGCATAGGCCTCATCAACGCCTGTGTAGGTACGAATATCTGCAACGGGTGTTCCCGTTTCTTCTAACTCTGCGGCCAATGCCTCCAGCGCTTCTAACTGCGCTGAGCCTGCCTGAGCGGCGGCTACTTTGCCGGCGATATCTTCAGGTGAGCTGATGTCATCCTCGCCAGCGCGTTTGAGCATTGCCATGGTGGCATCGGCAATGGGAGCGCTTAAGTGGTAGCGCTCCATACGCTCGGGCGTGGCGGTGACCGACGTAATGACGTAGTCAAAGCGCTCTCGCTCCAGCCCCGGCAGAATGCCTTGCCAAGGGAGATCCATGCGGATCAATTCGACGCCCTCAAGCTCGCTCATGATGTGTTCCATGATGTCGGCGGAGTAGCCGACAATTTCGCCATCTTCTATGTATTCAAACGGGGCGAAGCGCGCTTCAGTGCCGACGGTAAAGGTGGCATCGGTGCGAATGTCGTCTAACAAATCGCTATGAGCGGTAGTGGCGAAGCTAACGCCAAGTAGGAGGCCAGCGGTAATAGTCGGGATACGTTGCATGGGGATGCTCCTCGGGGTGGTGATACTCGAATCAGCGGCTATCGCCTACTGAGCAAGAACCCCTTGAGTTAAGCAGGCGTTATGCAACAATAAAACTGTTATCTTTCGATGTTCATACCCATTTTATTGATGTTAATTGCACTAACTTAGAGCATGCCGATGAAACTCTCAGCCGCTGACCTGAAAAGCCTCTCTGTATTCCTTGCGGTGACCGAGCACCGTGGCTTTGCCGGTGCGCAAACGGCGCTGCATATGAGCCAGTCTGCTATCAGTTTTCATATTCGTGCTCTTGAGGAGCGGGTAGGGTTCACTGTCTGTCATCGGGGGCGGCAGGGGTTTGAGCTAACCGAGCGGGGCACCATTGTGTATGAGCGCGCTAAACAGCTGCTCTCTTCGGTAGACGATTTCGACAGCGAGATGAGCGAGCTGCGCAGCTCCGTTTACGGCACGCTGCGCTTGGGCGTAGTCGATAACACCATTATGGATGTCGAGCTTGATCTGCAAGGCGTGATTGGCGAATTCCTACGTAAGAATCCACAGGCGCGTCTCAATATCACTGTGGGCAGCCCTGATCGCTTGATTGGCGAGATTGCTAATGGAGCCTTACAGCTCGGCATCCTGCCGGAAACGGCGCAAATGGAAGGCTTGCAGCACCGTCAGGTCTACACCGAAGTACACGGTATCTACTGTGCAAAACGGCATCCGCTGTTTGCTCGTGACAGCGCTCAATTAACGGTTGAGGACGTCATCAATCACCCCTTTGTGGTACGCCCCTATGCCAACCTGCAAGAGCTTCAAAGTTTCCCCAATGCCCAGGTAGGTGCCCATGCATCCAATATGGAAGCCCAGGCGCTACTGATTTTAAGCGGCCACTTTATTGGCAATTTGCCCCACTATTATGCCAACCACTGGGTGGAGCGGGGCGAACTCAAAGCGCTGCTGCCGGATCAGGTGGAGATCGCTTCGCCGTTTTGTGTCGTTACTCGAGCCGGGCGACGCCCCTCGCTTATTGTGCGCTCATTTATTCAGGAACTTGTCGCCCGGCTTTGGCAACAGTCGCATCTGGTTGAAGCGTATAAAGGGGATGAGCTGTTGCCCAAGACTGGCTCAACTGATGATGCATCGTTCGATTAACTTGGCGCTAAAAATATATCCCCTCTACCCACCAAGACCGCCTGCCCCCCTACCGTCACATACCCAGGCGTTATATCACCATTGGCCGCCGTATAAATAACGCTGGGCCGTCCCATTTCAACGCCTTGATGAATCTTGCACTGCAGTGCCTCGTGCTTGAGTGAGGCTAAGTAGCCGGTTAACGCTGCTGCGGCGCTGCCGGTGGCTGGGTCTTCGCAGAGGCTGTCGTGCATACAGAACATGCGGCTGCGAATCACGGTCTTTTGTCCCGCTGAATGCTCCCTCGCGTACAGGTAGATTTGAACCGCACTGTTTGGCATCACGGCACTTGCCCAGAGGGCGGAGGAAATACAGACGCTCTCTAATGCTGCGATATCCGATAGCTCAATCAGGTGAAAGGGCAACCCGAAGGAGGCGATGACCGGATCGCCCACTACCTGATGGATATCTAACCCCAACAGCTCAACGGTGGTGGGGCGATCGAGAGTGCTGTCTGCCAGCATAACGGCCTTGGATGTTTTGAACGTTGCCCTACCGTTGGCCCATGTGATCGCGAGTTTCCCGATGGGCGGATGAAGCACCAAGGGTTGCTCTGGGTGAGCGAGTTTTAACGCCGCCAATAGGTGGGCAGTGCCTACCGTAGGGTGTCCTGCAAACGGCAGCTCCCTGGTCGGGGTGAAAATTCGCATGGGGTAGTGTTGTGGCGCTGACTCGGCGCTCAAGAACACCGTTTCCGCCAGATTTAACTCATTGGCTAGCGCTTGCATGGTGCAGGTGTCCAGCCCATCCGCGTTGAGAAACACGGCCAGTGGGTTGCCCGTAAAGTGCTGGTCGGTAAAGACATCCAGCAAGTAATACTCGGCGGTGGTCATACATCCCCCTTATTAGAGAGCGTCTGTTTCCAGAACGTTTGTTTTCCCTCCTGGCAGGCCTGTTCACGGGTGAGGCCAATATCTTTCAGCAAGTGGTCATCTAGCGTGAGCAGCTGCCGACGGCTGCGGCGGCGCTGTTGGTAGCGGCTTAGCTGGTAACGAAGCTGAGTGAGGCTGAAGCGTGGCATGGCGGCTCTCCGAGCGGTGGGGTGCCTGTTTAGGTTACGCAGCCTGCTGGTGGCAATACAGATATAGATTTTTTTATTTTTACGGTACAGATGGGGCGTGTTATACCTCTGTATGGCGAAACGAGATGCCTTCTGTATGGCAGATGAACCGAGCGGGGGTGGGCGTGATGACGCGTTATGAAGAGGTGGCGGCAACGTTACGGGAGCGGATTGAGCACGGGATTTATCGCGTGGGCGACCGGTTACCCTCTATTCGCGCGGTCTGCCAAGAGCTGAATGTGAGTATCTCAACGGCGCAAGAAGCGTACCGCCAACTCATGGACGCCGCACTGATTGAGTCGCGGCCAAAGTCGGGCTACTTCGTGCTGCCGTGTCGTATTCCCTCCGTTTTGCCCTCTGTTTCGCGACCAGCCCAGTGCCCGCTGGATGTCTCCCAGTGGGACCAAGTGCTAGAGCTGGTAGCTACCCAGCGAGACGACAAACGGCTGCTGCTTGGGCGCGGTGTGCCCAATCTTGAGGTGGCGTCGTTAAAGCCATTGTCGAAAATCCTCGCCGGGCTGCACCGTAGTAACGATCTGCACGGCTTTAATTACGACAAACTCAGCGGTAGCCCTGAACTGCGCCAACAGGTGGCGCGCTTGGCGGTGGCATCTGGCTGCCTGCTGCATCCGGATGATGTGCTGATTACCACCGGCTGCCAGGAAGCGCTCTCCATTGCGCTTCGCACGCTCACCCAGCCCGGCGATGTGGTGGCGGTAGATTCGCCCAGCTTCTACGGCACCATGCAGATTCTGAAAGCCAACGGTTTAAAGGCGCTGGAGATTCCCACCGACCCGCAAACCGGTATCAGCCTGGAAGCGTTAGAGCTGGCGCTGGAGCAGTGGCCTATTCGCGCCATTCAGGTAACGCCCACCTATAACAACCCGTTAGGCTATACCATGCCAGAAGCGCGCAAGCGGGCGCTCTATCAGCTTGCCCAACGTTTTGATGTGGCCATTATTGAAGATGATATTTATGGGGATTTGGCATACACCCAACCCAGGCCGCTCACGATAAAATCCTTTGATACCGACGGGCGCGTGCTGCTGTGCAGCGGTTTCTCGAAAACCTTAGGGCCGGGCCTGCGCGTGGGCTGGCTGGCCCCTGGCTGCTACCGGGAAAAGGCGCTGCATATGAAGTACGTCTCCACCGGCGCGTCTGCCACGTTGCCGCAATTGGCCGTGGCGGAGTTTGTCGCCAAGGGCCATTTTGAGCGTCATCTACGCGCTGTTTCCCGCCAGTATCAACGCCAGCGGGATATCATGATTAGCTGGGTGCAGCGCTACTTTCCGAAAGGGTCAGGCATTAGCTACCCGCAAGGGGGCTTTTTACTCTGGGTAGAGCTACCGGCGGATGTCGACTGCGTGCGCCTTAACGAGCGCTTAGCGCAACACGCCATCCATGTGGCGCCGGGGGCGCTGTTCTCTGCATCGGGTAAGTTTCGCCAGTGCTTGCGGTTGAACTACGCGTTTACCTTAACGCCTGCGATGGAAGAAGCGGTGCGCACGGTAGGCGAGCTAGCGCGTGAGATGCTCAGCGAGGTACGCGAGTCCTCACTGGCGATGAAGTAAGAGCAACGAGGTGTTCATTCAAGAAGGCCGCTGAAACGCTGCGCGCGCCTGTTCAACGCGTTCGCGAGTAATGCAATTTAACGAGTGATCATTGATCAGCCCCATGGCCTGCATAAACGCAAACGCGGTGGTGGGGCCGAAAAACTTCCAGCCGCGCTTTTTAAGATCTTTTGCTAACGCGATAGATTCCGGCGATGTGGTTTGCGTTTGTGGGGCAGGCAGAGAAGCGCTATCCGGTTCATAGCGCCAGAAAAACGCCGCTAGCGAGCCTTCTTGAACCACCATTTCCTGCGCACAACGCGCGTTATTGATGGTGGCTTCGATCTTACCGCGGTGACGAATAATGCCCGCATCTTGCAGCAAGCGCTGCACGTCCTCTTCGTCAAAACCGGCGACTTTATTGAAATCGAAGTGGTGGAAAGCCGCGCGGAAATTCTCACGCTTGTTCAAAATCGTTCGCCAGCTCAAGCCTGATTGAAAACTCTCCAAGCAGAGCTTTTCAAACAGCCGCTGGTCATCGTCAACGGGAAAGCCCCACTCGTGATCGTGATAGGGCAGAAACTCCGCTGCTCCGCCACACCACTGGCAGCGTGGGTGGCCGTCGGGAGCGATAAAGGCGTTGGCCATTAGCGCGCCTCCTGCCCGTCGAACCACTCCTGGGCCGTGCGCCAAAGGCACATGCCGGCGAAGTAAGCAGAGGTCAATCCTAAGCCCCATAGTGCCCAGGTAGCTTGATCAGGGGCTGAAAGGATTAACGCGGTCGCGCAGCCACACCAAAGCAGCGTCACAGCGATATTGAGCGGCATAAATAGGCGCACGCGAAACGGATGCAGAAACTTCATTTTCGTCACGGTCAGCATCGCCAGGACGAGTATTGCGCCAAGCGTCAGCAGTGGCGGTAAATCAAGAATGTAAAAATAGGCGGCGGCAATGTTCCAGGCGGCTGGAAAGCCTACGAAGTAATTATCTTGGCTTTTCATATCGACGTTGCAGAAGCAGAACATCGACGATAGCAAAATGATAAAGACCGAGATCAGCCCTAAATAGGGCGGCAATTCAATGAAGTAGTAAATGAACAGCGCGGGGATAAAGGCCCAGGTGAGGTAATCAATCACCATATCCAGCGTGGAACCATCGAAGTGGGGGAGTACGGACTTCACCTCATATTTGCGCGCCAGAGTGCCATCAATACCATCGATCATCATCGCCGCCCCCAGCCAAAGCAGGCAGGCCACCGGGTTGTTATCAACCAGCGCCAGCAGCGCCATCGTGCCAAGCAGCACGCCGCTGGCGGTGAAGACATGGACACTCCAAGCTTTGTAAATCGGTGCTCGGGATTCAGTTTGAGTAGAGAGTGATTGGACCACGGTAACCCCAGTGGGAACGCGTCGTCCCCTTGCTGTTGGATTGATTAATAAACGTTCAAAAGACGATACACTACTATAAGAAAGCCGTCAGGAAATACGCCGCGTATCCGTTGAGTGCCGCTTTACTCCATTGCCACGATGATTGAGTGAACCACGAGAAAGGTAACGTATGACCCATGTTCGCCCTGCCACTATTCATGATCTCGACGCTTTAACCGAACTGCTAGATGGCTATCGTCAGTTTTATCAACAGCCAAGGGATATCCAAGCAGCGCGTGCTTTTCTGCGCCAGCGCTTTGGGCAAGCGGATTCCCGTATTTTAGTGAGTGAAAACAGTGATGGCGCACTTACGGGGTTTGTTCAACTTTATCCCGGTGTTTCCACCGTCGGTTTGAATTCACGCTGGACGCTGAACGACCTTTTTGTTCTGCCAGAGTGTCGTGAGAAAGGAACAGGCAGGGCGCTCATGGAAGCCGCCACCCAGCTTGCCCGTGAACATGGCGTCGCGCGTTTGATATTGATGACGCAGGTAGAGAATGAGCGCGCCCAGCGGCTGTATGAATCGCTGGGTTGGCAGCGCAATACGGCGTTTTATGGCTATTTACTTGATGTAACGTAAAGCACTTAACAGCTATTTAGCGGACGTTCTCCGGCAACTTACACACATCCACCCAGTGGGCACCAGCCAGCTCGGCCAAGTGCTTGGGGCTTAAACGCACCGCGCTGTTCGGTGATCCCGCCGCGGGCAGCACTTCATCGAATGCGTGTAGGGATTCGTCGCAATAGACTGGGAGATCCGTCGCCAGCCCGAACGGGCATACTCCGCCCACCGGATGACTGGTCAGTTCCATCACGGTGTCAGCATCGAGCATTTTAGCTTTGCCGCCGAAGGTATCGCGGATTTTGCGGTTATCGATCCGTGCATCGCCACTGGCCACAATCAGCAGCGGTTTCTCGCCTACTTTAAACGCCAATGTTTTCGCAATCTGCCCAGGGGCGACACCGTGAGCCTCGGCGGCGAGCTGTACGGTCGCGGTGCTGGTTTCCAACTCTTCAATGGCCACCTCTGGCGCGTGCTCGGCAAAAAACTGGCGAACGGTCTCGATGCTCATGGTGTGCTCCTTAGGCAAGTAGAATCGCTAATCTAACTTGCCAGCGTGGGCTTAGCCAATCCATGGCGGCGTGACGATACGTGATGGCTCCCGCTGCATGATGATCTCACCGTGCCGCACGGAAAGTAGTACATCACCTTGGTTGCGCAGCACGATGTAGTCATCTTCGCCCTCTAGTAGATTGAAGCTGGCCGGTTTGCCCACTTCTATGCCGTAGCGCGATTCGATATTCATAGTGCGGGCGCTGTTATCGGTAATCAGCGAAAGTGCGCTGCTAAAATCCTGGTAGCCCATCATTTGGCAGATATGCAGGCCAAAATCGAGCGTGCGTAGCAACTTGCCGTTACCTAACGAGTACCAGGGGTCGAAGATCGAGTCTTCTGCAAAGCAGACGTTGATACCTGCTTCGTTAAGCTCTTTCACGCGGGTGACACCCCGCCGTTTTGGGTAGGTATCAAAGCGCCCTTGAAGGTGAATACTCTCCGTTGGGCAGGAAATAAAGTTAATGCCCGAGCGCTTGAGCAACAGAAAGAGTTTAGAGCAGTAGGCGTTGTCGTAAGAGTGCATCGCGGTAGTGTGACTGGCGGTCACGCGGCTGCCTAACTCATTGAACAGAGCCTCGCAGGCCAGCACTTCAAGAAAGCGCGAGTTGGGATCGTCGATCTCATCGCAGTGCACATCCACCAAGCGGTCATACTTCATCGCCAGCTCAATCACCCGCTTCATGGAGGCCACGCCTAGCTCGCGGGTGTATTCAAAGTGGGGAATACCACCCACCACGTCAGCGCCGATCTCCAGCGCCTCCTCCATTAGCTTGTCGCCGCCAGGGTAAGAGAGCAGGCCATCCTGAGGGAAGGCCACCACCTGGATGTCGATCTTATCCTTCAGCTCATCACGCAAGGCGCAGAGTGTTTTTAGCCCCACAAGGCTTGGGTCGCTGGTATCGGCGTGGGTGCGCACAAACTGAACGCCGTTACCGATGAGTAGGTTTAAGGTTTTTAACACGCGTTCGCGAATGTCGGCCTCGTTAAGCAGCGGTTTGCGCTCGCCCCAGCGCTCAATCCCTTCAAACAGCGTGCCGCTTTGGTTCCAGCTTGGTTCACCCGCCGTGAGGGCGGCATCTAAGTGGATATGAGGCTCGATAAACGGCGCGCAGATGAGCTTGCCGCCTGCATCCAGTTGTTCAGCGGTTGCCGTTTGTGGCGAATCTTGTGCCGTGATATCTGTGAATAGGCCGTTGCTTATCTCGATTCGGTAAAGCTCCGGGCGTTGGCGCAGGCGTGCGTTAACAATTTGCATAGGAGTACTCACTTATTATTTAGCGGTAGCAGAGACGTGGTCACTGAGCGTTGCATGCTTTAACCGTAGCAGCAGCGCGTAACTTCCCGCAGCAACCAAAACGCCTACCAGTGGTGGTAGAAGAGGAGAGAAGTAAGCGGCGGCTGCACCGGTCGCATAGGCAGTTAAACCACGACGGTTGAAATCAGGAAGCTGAGCGGTGGCGAGCGAGGGGTACTGACCTTTATGTTTCAACCAAAAGTCAGCCATGATCACTCCGCCCATGGGCGGGATAAATGTACCCAGCAACACTAGGAAAGGGATGAGCAGGTTATACATGCCGCCCACGGCTAGCACGGTGCCAATGGCGGCTCCTCCGACCGTGACCAGTCGGCGCTTTTCCGTGCGCAGTAAGTTGCAGCCCGCCACAGCGAAGTTGTAAATGGTGTTGTCTTGGGTGGTCCAAATATTCAGAAACAGCATCAGCACGGCGATGGAGACAAAGCCCTGAGCGATGAGAACATCGACGATATCTGCCTGCTGGTAAATCATGGTGCCCAGCGCACCGGTCAGCACCATTAGACCGTTGCCAATGAAAAAGGCTGCAAGCGTTGCGATCACCGCAATTTTCGGTGTCTTGGCAAAGCGGCTCCAGTTGGTTGCTTGAGTGCCGCCGCTAATAAAAGTGCCGATAATAACGGTAATCGCTGCCGCTACGCTCATACTCTCAGAAGGTGTTTTCTGGCTAAGCCCTGCAAACCCTCGTACATCCACCAATCCGGTGAACAGGCTGATCAAAATAAATAGCATCATGGCGGGAACGGCAAAACGTGACAGCCAATCCATGCCTTTATAACCAATCATGGCAGTTATGCAGAAACCGAAACCAAAGAGCACCATTAAGGGGATTTCCAACCAATCAGGCATTCCAGTGGTGCGTACCAGCACTAGTGAAATGGTTGCGGTACCCCAGGCGTACCAGCCAATTTGAGTAAAACCAAGAATAAAATCAGACAGTTTGCTGCCTTTTTCACCAAAGCAGAAGCGGCCCATCAATACAGAGTTCAGACCGCTTTTACATGCGATATAAGCAAGCGAGGCTGCATAAGCGCCTAATAGCAGGTTGCCAATTAGAATGATCAGTAGTAGTTGACCGATTGGAAAAGCTTGGCCTAGCGAGCCTCCGGCCCACATGGTGGCGGTAAAGAAGGTAAAACCAAGAAGCACGGCAGAGGTTGAGAGTAAGCCTTTGCGTGCACTTTGGGGTACTTCACTAAGTGGGTAGTCAGTTTGGTGCATATCAAGCCCCTTTTGAATTACAGAGTGAAACCATTAAGTTTCAGCAAAAGGCATGCCAAATAAGCCGCTCAATTCAGAGGCGTAGCGTTTAAATGGTGTACTTATGAATGTTTCATTTAGTGATAGTTTGTTAATTAATCATGAGCCTACAGCTATTGCTGAGAGGTCGATACCGTTACTCCAAGATTTTGGTCGCTTATAGCATCTGTGCGGATGGCCATAATGCAGATTAAAGGACACGTACTGCATGCAAGAGGTCAGTGCTGACAACGCGCCTGTTTCCAAGGTTAAGCTTCCGTGGCATCGCACGGTGGTGGGCAAAGTCGCCATCTTTATGCTGCTGGGCGTTGTTTTTGCCTACCTGATGGGCGCGATGCTGGGTTTTACCATGGTCGAGCGTAGTGCCCGCGGCCAGTGGGGGCGCGAAGCTCAGGTCAATGCACAGATTGTCAGTGCCACCATTCGCCGAATTTATACCTCCGTCGCTGTGCGTACCGATTCCACTGGTCAAGTGAATCAATTGGTCTCTGCACGCTCCATTGGCGATGAAGACTCGGTGCTCAGCAGCGGGTTCAGCCCTATTGATGTGCTGGCGTTGGCCAGCGCCCAAACACGGCATAACGTGTGGCTCTTTGCATTTGATGCAAGCGGTACCTTCACTCCGGTGGCAGATGCTTATAACAGCACCATTGAGGAGATGATGTTCCCGGATACGTTTGAGCTGAGCAATGACGTGTTAGCCAACGAGTTTTATGTAGGCTTTGCCCATATTGGTGAAGAGGAGCACTTCGTGAGTGCTCTGCCCATTACGACACCCCAAGGTGTTTTACACGGGGTTGTGGTCTCAAGCATTGGCTTAAAAGGTGAGCTTTATCAGGTGCACCGTGACCTGATACTCAAAGTGGTGGCGTCGTTATTCGTTGTGCTGCTAGCCACTGCAATGTTGGTCAGTATGCTGATGAATCAGCTGTTTAAGCCTGTTCCCCGCCTAATACGTTCCCTCTCGGATATTGCCCAGAATAAGACTGACCGTGCCACGCCCTATACGCAGCGCAGCGATGAGATAGGCTGCATGGCGCAAGCGATTGAGGCGTTGCGAAAGAAAGTCGAAGAGCGTGAACACCTCTTAGAGGTGAAAGAGCAGGCGCTGCGCTACCAACATTTAGCGCATCACGATGCCTTAACCAAGCTGCCGAACCGGGTGCAGTTCAACGACGCGCTACAAGAAGCCGTCATGCAAGTGCCTGATGGCACTCCCTTTAATGTAATGATTTTTGATTTAGACCGATTCAAATCAGTGAACGATACGCTCGGCCATGCGGCGGGCGATGCGTTGCTGGTGGAGGCGAGCCAACGAGTAAAAGGGCTGCTGGAAGAGTGTGATTTAGTCGCGCGGTTGGGAGGTGACGAGTTCTCCATTATTCAGCACGCTAATCACGACGCATTAGCCGAGGCTAACCAATTAGCCCATCGACTGGTTCAAGTTCTACAGGAGCCATTCTCGATTGATGGTCATGAAGTGCACATTGGTGTCAGCGTAGGCATTGCGCTGGCACCCAGAGACGGCACCAGTAGCCATTCACTGTTACGTAGCGCGGATGTGGCGCGAGTTAAGCTCAAGTCTGGTGTATGGGAGGAGATAGGAAGGGTGGCGTATCCTGTTGATTGATCACGACCAAGATCTCAACCAACAGAGTGGATACGCCATGACCGATTCTACCCTCCGGGCTCTTTCACAACCAGAACCTCAGGTCGCTGACCCGCTGCACGAGCTGCTGCGCCAAGGTGCCCGTGACTTGATTGCCAAGGCTGTCGAGGCCGAACTGGCTACCTTCTTGGCGCAGTATGCCGATCAGCGGCTCGACGATGGACGCCAGGCCGTGGTCCGCAACGGGTACCTGCCCGAGCGTACGGTCCAGACTGGCATCGGGGATGTCAGCGTGCAGGTGCCCAAGGTGCGAGACCGCAGCGGTGGAGGCGCTCGCTTTAATAGCAGCCTGCTGCCCCCCTACCTGAAGCGGGCCCGCAGCATCGAGGAGCTGATCCCCAGGCTCTACCTGAAGGGAATCTCCACCGGCGACTACCAGGAAGCCCTGGCGGCGCTGCTGGGCGACCAGGCCAAGGGGCTGTCAGCCAACACGGTGTCGCGGCTCAAGAAGCAGTGGAAAGACGAGCATGCCGAGTGGCGAAAGCGAGACCTGGCCGACCGTCGCTACGTCTACTGGTGGGCCGACGGAATCTATAGCAACGTACGTCTGGATGACCGCCTGTGCCTGTTGGTGATCATCGGCGTCACCGAGCAGGGCCGCAAGGAGCTGGTGGCCGTCGAGGACGGCTTCCGCGAGTCGGCGGACAGCTGGGAGACCCTGCTGACAGGTCTGCGAGAACGCGGCCTGACCCAGGCTCCCACGCTGGCAGTGGGCGACGGTGCCATGGGGTTCTGGGCGGCCTTGAGCAAGATCCACCCAGAGACCGACCATCAGCGCTGCTGGGTCCACAAGACCGCTAACGTACTGAACAAGCTGCCGAAGTCGGTACAGCCCAAGGTCAAGGCCGACCTGCATGACATCTGGATGGCCGAGACCCGCTTTGATGCGCACAAGGCCTTCGATCGCACGCTGAAACGCTTAGAGGCCAAGTACCCCAAGGCGATGGCGTGCCTGGCCAAGGATCGGGACGAGCTGCTGGCGTTCTACGACTACCCGGCAGAGCACTGGGTGCATATCCGCACCACCAACCCGATTGAGTCGACCTTCGCCACGGTGCGCCTGCGGAGCAAGCGGAGCCGGAACTGCGGCTCCCGAGCGACGACCCTGGCGATGGTCTTCAAGCTGCTCCAGAGCGCCGAGAAGCGCTGGAAGCGCATCAAGGGGTTCAGCAAGCTGGAACTGGTCGTGAACAACGTCCGGTTTCAGGATGGAGAGCAGGTAACCGATCAGTCAGACAGGACTGTCGCCTGACCGCCATCCACCAAGTTTGACTATAACTCTAATTAAAATTATAATGCTGGCTCCCATCAAGGGTTTGTATTTATGTATTTCAGTACACTAGGAGGGAACTAAAAATGAAAGCATCAAGCATCAAGCATCAAGCATCAAGCATAAGCTCGCTCTTCTGACCTCCGCCGCGTTTCTAGCCGGTGCCTCTTCCGCTGCCATGGCGGCTCCGCAGTTCTATGCCGGTGCTCAAGCCGGTTACCAAAATATTGATGTGGAAGAAACAGTTTCAGGTAACTGGGGCTCTGAGTCCACAGACTATTCTGGTACTGGACTGGCGGGTGGCATTTTTGCTGGTGCTAAATTCGATATTACCCCTGAATTCTATTTGGCTCCTGAGCTCAACTTCGGTTATAGCAACGCTGATGGCGGTGTGAGTGACAGTGGTGGAGGCTCCAGTTCTTCCTATGAGGTTGAAGCCAAGCAGACCTATGGTCTCGCCGCTTTGGCCGGTTACAACATTACCGACGCCACCAGTGTCTACGGTCGTTTGGGTTATCAGTGGACCAAGTTTGAAGCAACATATAGCGCAAGCGGCATCGGATTCCCATCCATCTCTGAAAGTGAGAGCAAAACATTCGGTGGCGTTCGTGTTGGCGTAGGCATGGAGACCGCAGTCGCCGAAAACGTTGCGCTACGCCTGGATTGGTCCTACACCGACTACTCCAGCGAATCATTTGATGAGTCCGGCGACACCCTGACCTACGATCCGACTGAAAGCCTTTTCCAGATAGGCGTCGCGTTCAAGTTCTAACCGACTGCGCTGATTTCGATCCCATTTTTGCCCGGCGTCGGTTTGACCGCCGGGCTTTTTGCGCTTGCTCATAGCGCCGTGCTGTCACCTGTCCTTAATTACTGGCCGAACCGCCCGCTATATAAGGCTGCTATCGGATAGAATGGCCGTGGTCACTCAACGGTATGCATGGGCTTGATGTCGAATTCCTTATCGTTTTCCCTGCGGCGTCTGTGGACGCTGGACAAGTTCGCTTACAGCCTGCGGGTTTTCATTGCCTTCAGCGGTGCGCTGTTGTTGAGCTGGACGCTGGCCGATATCACGCAACTGCTGCCGCTGTTTCTCGGAATTATCGCCAGCGCGTTATCGGAAACCGACGATAGCTGGCAGGGTCGGCTCCGCTTGCTGATCGTGACCCTGCTCTGTTTCAGCGCTGCCTCGTTGATCGTGCACTGGCTGTTTCCCTGGCCGTGGCTGTTTGCCCTGGGCCTGGGCGTGGCGACCTTTGTGCTGATCATGCTGGGTGCCATCGGTCAGCGCTACGCCACCATTGCGTCGGGTGCGCTGATCCTGTCGCTTTACATCATGATTAGCATCGGTCAGCAGAGTGGTGTTGCGCCGGAGGAGAGCTGGGCGCTACTTAGTAGATAGCGACTTACGTGCCATAACGTCTTGTTTTGGATTTAATTGCATAAAATCAAATGTTTACTATTTTGGTTGGCGGCATTTTTGAATGGCAAAAACTCACGAAATTTCGTTAATAACGATATTTCGTTGTTTAAATAACGAAAGTTCGTGATTGGCCCGTTGTTTGTATGGAGTAAGCGACATCCTGCTGGCAAATGAGGAGCCTGCGATGCACGCTGCCACCCTGAAAGATGATGCTCACCCGACCTTAACGCTGATGGCGCACCACACGCCGCTGGCCATGGTGATTATTGACCCGCTCAGCGACCGGTTAATTGACGCTAATACAGCGGCGTGCCAACTGCTGCTGATTCATGAGCAGCCGCTTACGACCCCTTTTAGCCACCGTTTAAGCGCTTCATTGCCGCTATGGGTCAGCTTTACCGATGAGGTGCTGACCACCGGCCAAGGATGGTCGGATGATTTGGTGCTGCTGGATAGCGTGCGCCAGCCTCGCCATGTTGAGGTCTATGGGAAACGCTTACACGACTCCTCAAAGCTGTTGCTGACGGTGATTGATCGCAATAAAGCCGAGCAGCGCCGCGCTAAGGCGGAGCTTAGCCGCCAGCACCGCCAGGGGGAGGTGGGTTGGCAGCGAGTCGAGCAGGTGTTCGAGCGAATCGAAAAGCAGAACCAGCTGATTCTAAGCGCCGCCGGGGAGGGTATTTACGGCTTGGATGCGGAGGGTAAAACGACCTTCGTTAATCCAGCCGCTGAGCGCATTCTCGGCTGGAGCACCGAGGATATGGTGGGTCATGATGCGCATTTAATGTTTCACCACACCCACGCCGATGGTAGCCACTTTCCGGTACAGCAGTGCCCTATTCACGCCTCGTTTAGCGATGGCCAGGTGCACCATGTGGATGACGAAGTGTTCTGGCATAAAAATGGCGAGGCCATTCCCGTGGAGTACACCAGCACACCGATTTTTGAAATGGGCCGATTAGTGGGAGCGGTGGTCCTGTTTCGCGATATTCGCGAGCGTAAGCGCGCCGAACAGCAGCTGCGCGATGCGCTGGAAGAGGTGGAGTCGCTCAAACGCCGGTTGGAACTTGAGAACCAGTACCTGCAAGAAGAGATTAAGGCCGAAGTGAACCACCGCAATATCGTGGGCAACAGCCCGGCGGTGGCCAAATTGATCCAGCAGATTGCCATGGTGGCGCCGACTGGGGCCAACGTCTTGATCAGCGGTGAGTCCGGCACGGGCAAGGAGCTGATTGCCAGGGCCATTCATGCCGGAAGTGGGCGCAGCGACCGGCCGCTGATTCGGGTCAACTGTGCCGCCATACCGCGAGATCTGTTCGAAAGCGAGTTCTTTGGCCATGTCAAAGGGGCCTTTACCGGGGCGATGCAGGATCGTCCGGGGCGTTTCGAGCTGGCCCACGGCGGCACGCTGTTTCTTGACGAGGTAGGAGAAATTCCGCTGGAGCTGCAGAGCAAGCTGCTGCGCGTATTGCAGGATCAGCAGTTCGAGCGAGTGGGGGATAACCGTACCCGCGAAGTGGATGTGCGGGTGATTGCGGCGACCAATCGTGAGTTAAAAGAGATGATCGATGCCGGGCAGTTTCGCGAAGATCTCTACTTCCGATTGAACGTCTTTCCCATCGACTCCGTTCCACTGCGCAAACGCATCGAAGACGTGCCGCTGCTGGCCCGCTACTTCTTGCATCGCGCCTGCCTGAAGTTCAACAAACCTGGGGTGCGAATACCGCCTGCGCAACTTGATGTCCTCACGCGTTATCCCTGGCCCGGCAATATTCGCGAGTTGGAGAACGTCATCGAGCGTCAGGTAATCGTAACGCAAGATCAGCGGCTCTCTTTCGATGATCTTTTGTTGGTAGAGCCACTATCTCGTCACACGGCGTTCAACGAAACGTCGCACGATAGTAGCGAGTTGCCCGACCACCTGCTCACCGAGCAAGCGCTGTGCCATCAGCAGCGGTGCAATGCACTAAAAGCGTTGAAAGCCGCAAACGGAAAAGTGTCTGGGGCAGGAGGAGCGGCTGAGCTGTTGGGCATGAAGCCCACCACGCTCACTTCACGACTGCGAAAATGGGGCATCGATCCCCGGCAATATCGCAGACGCCAGCGCAAAAGTACGTCAGCCAACGATGCTTTTGACTAAGGTTAGGGAGGATCTGCTTGACATCCGTTTGTACACACAAATCAGGCAACTTCAAGTCTAGCATACATACATGAATGTAACTATAATGCCACTCTTTCATAATGGTGCCGTGCTGCGCCGTCTTACGTTGACACCTAGAGGCAATCCCATGCGACTAGCACACTGGGCAGTCAATGCCCCCTTTCGCCCCCTGTTGTTAGCAGTGCTCACGTCTTCTTTTATCCTGCCAGCTCAAGCGGCGGATCTTGTGACCATCGCCCGCGATGCGCTGCAAAACGATGCCACTCTGGCCGCGGCGCGTGCCCAGCTGCTGGCCGCCGAGGCCGGCACTGACGTCGAGCGTGGCGCCCTGCTGCCCCAGGTCAACACCGACGCCAGCGTCAGCAATACTCGCATCTATTCCCGTCAGCTTTTCAACTTTGGTGGTAATAGCATCGGTGCTAGCAGCTTCGGCACCGACAATAATTACAGTAGCACCAGGCTGAATCTCGATGCCTCGCAGGCGTTGTTCGATGCCACCAGCAGCGCGCGGCTCAACCGCGCCCGGCGTCAGCTCGATCAGCAGACACTGTCGCTGGAGGTGACCCGCCAGCAACTGCTGTTCGACGTGTCCGAGGCCTACTTCGAGATTCTGCGGGCCTACGATATCCTGGAGGCACGGCGTGCCCAGGAGGCTGCCATCGGTCGCCAGTTCGAGCAGGCGCGCGAGCGCTTCAATGTAGGCCTGATCGCCATCACCGAGGTTCACGAGGCGGAGGCCTCGTTTGATCTGGCCCGCGCCCAGCGTATCGCCGCCGAGAGTGCCATGCAGGTCAACTTCGAGGCCCTGGAGCAGCTCACCGGGCGCCGCTACGCAAGCATCGAGGGCCTGGCCGGGGAGTTGCTCATCGATGTGCCCAAGCCCAGGGAGCGCGGCGCCTGGGTCGCGCTGGCCATGGACAATAGCCCTCAGGTATTGTTGGCCGACGCCGGGGTCGAGGTGGCGCATAGCGAGGTTGAGCTGTCGCGTGCCGAGCGTCTGCCGCTGCTGGAAGCCTTCGCTAACTACCAGTATTTCGAAAGTGATCAGGACCAACTGATCGGCAATGACTCCAATAGCCAATTGGGGCTGCGTGCTTCCATGCCGCTCTACACCGGGGGTACCACCTCCGCGCAGATCCGCCAAAGCACCTATAGCCTGAAGGCCAGTCAGTACGACTTCGAGGCTCAGCGCCGCGATACCACCCAGCAGGTGCGTTCGCTCTATACCCAGGTCGTCAACGACGTCACCACCGTGGCGGCGCGGCGCCAAGCGATCGTGTCCAACCGCAGCGCCTTGGAAGCGACTCGCTCCGGCTACGAGGTGGGTACCCGCAATATCGTCGATGTGCTCAATGCCGAGCAGAACCTCTATAACGCCATCGCCAGCTACGCCGAAGCGCGCTACGACTACGTGGTGAATCTGATGTCGCTGCGCCAGCAGTCGGGCATGCTGGACGTGGCGGCCATCGAGGAAGTCAATGCCTGGCTGACCGGTGACAGCGTCAACTTCACCCTGCCTGAAAGCAACGCGCCTGATACTTACCAGCGCGCGATGGACATTGGTGCTCCTCCTACCCCAGGCGCCTGAGCGCGGCCAATGGGGGCACGCCTGCGATCCGTCAACGTACAGAAAAAATGAATGGGAATTCGACGCATGAAAAGAGTGATGCACTCCACCCGGGCGAGCCTGGTGACGCTGATCGCCGTGCTGGCGCTGACCGCTTGTGGCCAGGAACAGCCGTCCCAGGAGCAGCAGGGCCAGCAGCAGGAAGCGCCACCCCACGCGGTGGAAGTCGCTGAAGTAAGCCGTCAGGACATTCCGCTCAACAAGTCCTATCCTTCGCTGCTGCGTAGCGACAGTGAAGTCACGCTGGTGGCGCGGGTCAACGGCTTTCTGGAAGAGCGGCATTTCGAACCCGGGCAAATGGTCGAGGAAGGAGATCGCCTCTACACCATCGAGCCGGACTTGTACCAGGCCACGGTGAACCAGCGTGAAGCAGACCTGCAGAGCGCCCGGGCAGAGCTGGCACGCGCCCAGCGGGATGCGCAGCGTTTCGAGCAGCTGCTGAGCCAGAACTCGGTCAGCCGCCAGCAGTACGACCAGGCGCTGGCAGAGCAGCGGGTTGCGCAGGCCAGCGTGGCACAGGCGGAAGCCGCGCTCACCAGTGCCAATCTGGACCTGGGCTACTCCAACGTCACCGCGCCCGTTTCGGGCATGATCAGCTTGAGCCAAGTCAACGTGGGCAACCTGGTCACGTCAGGCACTGAGCTGGCCACCATCACGCCTCTGGACCCGCTGGAAGTGCGCTTTCAGCTACCCCAGCGCGATGCCTTCGAGCTGCGTCGCCAGTTGGCCGCAAGCGCCGGTGACATGTCCTCCATTACCGCCCATCTCAGCGTGCCCGGGTTAGCGGGTAGCGCTGGGGGTGAGCTGGCGGGACGCTTGAACTACCTCGGTTCCCGCGTGGATACCGGTACCAGTACGGTGCAAGCCTCGGCCACGTTCGACAACCCCAATGGTGATGTGTTGCCTGGCCAGTTCGTGCGCGTACGCCTCGAAGGTCTCAAGCGCTTCGACGTCATCGCGGTGCCTGAAATTGCCGTTACCCAGGGGTTGATGGGCCCTCGTGTCTTTGTGCTGGACGACGAGAGCAAGGCGCGTGAGCGGACGGTTCAACTGGGCGATGTGGCTGGCCCCTGGCAGATCATCGTGGATGGCCTGGAGCCTGGCGAGCGCGTTGTGGTGGGCGACCCGGCGGGTCTCGAGCCGGGCATGGTGATCGACCCGGTGCGTTTCGATGGCGGTGCAGAACAGCTGGTCGATGACGTGGAAGAAGCCGAAGCGCAGGAGCAAGCCGAAGCGGCTGCCGAGATGTCCGAAGGCGCCGGTGATGCGCCCGCGGAAGGGGAAGAGGGTGCTCAATAATGAATTTCTCTAACTTCTTTATCAGTCGTCCGATATTCGCCACGGTGCTGGCGATTATCCTGACGCTGGTAGGCGCGATGGCGATGCGGATATTGCCCATCGAGCAGTATCCCAGCGTGGTGCCGCCCACGGTCTCGGTACAGGCGCAGTTCCCCGGTGCCGATGCGGAGACCGTGGCACAGACCGTGGCCGCGCCCCTGGCGGAAGCCATCAACGGCGTGGAGGACATGCTGTACATGACCTCCAACAGCGCCGACAACGGCCTGATGAGCCTGAGCGTGGCGTTCAACATCGGCACCGATGGTGATATCAACACCATCAACGTCAACAACCGCGTGCAGGGGGCCTTGTCCCAGTTGCCAGAGGCCGTTCAGTCTCAGGGTGTCACCGTGGAGCTGCGTTCCGACTCCATTCTGATGCTGGTCGCGCTGACCTCGCCCAGCGGTGACTACAACAACGTCTACATGCAGAACTATGCCACGCTCAACATTCTCGATGAGCTGCGCCAGGTGCCTGGGGTGGGCAACGCCGAGGTGCTGGGGGGCGGCGAGTTTGCCATGCGGATCTGGATGGATCCCGACAAGCTGGCCCAGTACGACCTGACCCCGAGCGAAGTGGCCAGTGCCATTCGCGCTCAGAACACCGAAATTCCGGCCGGTAATCTTGCCGCGACGCCCCAGAGCGAGCCGCGTGCCTATACCTACACCATTACCGCTGGCGGGCGTCTTTCCAGCCCGGATGATTTCCGCAACATCTTCCTGCGCACCAATGCCGATGGCTCTTCGCTGCGCCTGGAAGACGTGGCACGGATCGAGCTGGGCGCCTCTTTCTACGGCGTGGATGCGCGGTTGAACGGCGCGACCATGACGCCCATCATCATCAACCAGCAGCCGGGCGCCAACGCGCTGGAAACGGCCAACTCGGTTCGGGCGACCATGGAAGAGCTGGCTGAACGCTTCCCGCCGGGGCTCGAGTACGTGACGCCTTACGATACGACGCTGTTCATCGATGCGTCCGTCGAGACGGTGCTCAAGACGTTCATCGAAGCGTTCCTGATCGTTATCGTGATTCTGTTCATCTTCCTGCAGAACTGGCGCTTTACGGTCATCGCCATGTCGGTGGTGCCGGTCTCCGTGATTGGTACCTTTGCGGGCTTCTACCTGTTCGACTTCTCGATCAACCTGTTGACGCTGTTCGCGTTGGTGCTGTCGATCGGTATCGTGGTGGATGACGCGATTCTGGTGGTGGAGAACGTCGAGCGGGTGCTCAGCGAAGAGGACGATATCAGCGTTCGCGATGCCACCATTCGCGCCATGAAAGAGGTCGGTGGGCCGGTCATCGCCACGTCGCTGATCATGGCGGCGGTGTTCGTGCCGGTGGCCTTCATGGGCGGCTTCACGGGCCAGATCTACCAGCAGTTCGCGATTACCGTGGCGATCTCGGTGGCGTTGTCGGCGCTGATGGCACTGACCTTCACCCCGGCGCTGTCCGCGATCTTCATCAAGCACAACCTGCACAAGACCCGTCAGTCCGCTTTCAAGCGTGCGATTACCACGCCGCTGCGCCTGTTCGATCGTTTCTTCGCAGGCTTCACGGCGCTCTACATGTGGTTCGTGAAGAAGCTGGTGCGCTTCTGGGTGCTGGCGCTGGCGCTGACCGTGGCGGTAGGGGCGGGCTCTTACTGGCTGTATGCCAATACGCCCTCCACGCTGGTGCCCGAAACGGACCAGGGGATCGTGCTGGTCAGCGTGTCGCTGCCGGACGCTGCCTCGCTGGATCGTACCCAGAACTACATGGCCGAGCTAAGTGCTGCCATTGAAGATATCCCCGGCGTGCAGTACTCCTCGGCGGTGGCGGGGTATGACATTCTCTCCAGCGCGGTGAACACCGCACGCGGGATCATTTTCGTCAACATGCAGCCCTGGTCGGAGCGCGACCTGACCGCCAACGAGCTGGTGGGCCGTATCATGCAGCTGGGTGCCAGCATCGACGGTGGTTCGGCCATGGCCTTCAACGTGCCGCCCATCATGGGGCTGTCGACCACTGGGGGCTTCACCGGCTACCTGCAATCCTTCGACGGCGCATCGCCCCGTGAGCTGTATGAAGCATCGCTGCAGATCATGGGGGCGGCGAACCAGCACCCTGCGCTGAATCAAGTATTCTCCACGTTCAACATGAACGTTCCCTCGTTCCGGGCGGAGATCGACCAGCAGAAGGCGTTGAGCTACGGCGTGGCCCTGGAGAATATCTCTTCGGCACTTTCCAATACCTTTGGTAATGGCTTCGTCAACTTCTTCAGCTACCAGAACCGTAACTTCCAGGTGTATCTGCAGAACGAGGACGAGTTCCGCAAGACCCCCGAAGACATCAACAATGTCTACGTGCGGGGCGGCAACGGTGAGCGCATCCCGTTATCCGAGTTCGTGACGCTGGAGCGCCAGGTAGGACCTTCGGTAGTGTCACGCTTCGGGGTGTACATCGGGGCGCAGTTCCAGGGCGGGGCGGCTCCGGGCTACAGCTCGGCGCAAGCCATCGCGGCCATGGAAGAAGTCGTGCTGGAAACGCTGGGGCCGAACTGGGGCATGGGCTGGACCGGTACCGCGTATCAGGAGGCCAACCTGGGCAATACCGCCATGCTGGCCATCGTGTTCGGTATCCTGATGGTGTTCCTGATCCTGGCGGCCCAGTACGAGAGCTGGTCCTTGCCGCTGGCGGTCTTGACGGCCACCCCGTTTGCCTTCCTCGGGGGGATTGGCGGTATCGTGCTGCGCGGGCTGGATACCAGTGTCTACGTGCAAATCGGTATGCTGGTGGTCGTGGGGCTGGCGGCCAAGAACGCGATCCTGATCGTCGAGTTTGCCGAGCTGCAGCGTAAAGAGCAGGGCAAGACGATTCGTGAAGCCGCGATCACGGCGGCCGAGCTGCGCTTCCGGCCCATCGTCATGACCTCGCTGGCGTTCGTCTTTGGCACGCTGCCGCTGGCCCTGGCCACCGGGGCCAGTGATGTCAGTAGCCACCATATCGGCACCACGGTGGCCGTGGGCATGGCGTCCGTCGCCATTCTGGGCAGCCTGTTTATTCCCAGCTTCTACGCCATGATTGCCTCGGTATCGGATTGGCTCTACCGCAAGCGTCATCCTGAACGCAAGGAGGATGAGCAGGCGGCGCTGGGTCACGATCAGACCTGACCTGATCGCCAGCGATCCACCAGACGGGCACCCCACGGGGTGCCCGTTTTTTGTGGGCGTCGGGCCAAAGGCTGATACGGGTCAATGCCCGAGCTACTGACATGGCTAAGATGAGCTAAGCTGAAAGTGACCATCGTTTTAGCCTGAGTAGCACAATAATGGTCGACAATAGGCTCAGGCGAGAACAAGACCGGGCAGCTTGCCCGGAGGAGAACACGCCATGCAAACCTTCATGTCTGCTGCTCTGCAGTTTCCAACCATCGTCTTTGCCCTGTTGCTGGTGCTGGGCACGCTCTATTGGCTGCTGGTGTTGTTGCGATTGGCGCCGTTGGAGCTGTTCGAACGCGATAGCCTGCGCGATGACCACATGGCGAGCACGCTCGTCTCGCTGGGGTTTGCAGGCGTGCCGGCCTCGCTGGCGCTGAGCCTGCTCGTTCTATTGGCAGGCGCCATCTCGCTGGCCGTCGAACTACTGGTGCTACGCTGGCTACCGCTGGGCATGTTGAGAGTGCCCGTGGGCGTGCTGGTGCTGTGGGCTTCCTTTGCCGTTGCTTCGCCGCTGGCGGCCGCCGTGTGTCACGCCCTGCAGCGTGGGCTGCATCGCTACCCGCCGTTCCAGCGCCGTTGCCTGCTGGGCGCTACCGCGGTGGTGATCGAGCGAGACCAGCAGGGCGGTGCCACTGCTCGGCTGCTCAATGAGCCAAACAGCGTGGTGCGCTTGCATTGCAAGGCGGGGGATTGCCCCCAGCCGGGTGAGCACCGGGTATTGGTCAAATATCTGGCCAGTGAAGGGGCCTACCGCAGCGTCATGGAGCAGGACTACCTGGATACGCGGGTACGTCTCAACAGGCTGCGTTTGCAGCACAAGCATCACCCCAACGGCTACCCGACGTAACCAGTCCTATCTACCGCCTCTCAGGTAACGCCACACATCTGCCAGCCACTGGCTGAACGTGCCAGCTGGCTGGGCAGGTGTCGCCGTGGACGGCGCGGCTAACGGAGTCGTCAGAAAGCGCTGTATGGGTTTGACCTGCTGGGTGTCGTTGAGCATCGGCGCATGCCCGCAGCCCGGCACGGTCATGGTCACCAACGATGGCTGTGACTCGGCCATTTTGGGCAGCGTCTCGGCGGCCAGCAGAGCCGACGTTTCACCGCGAATGACCATGAGCGGGCAGCGAATCTTCGCCCAGTCGGCCCAGGTATCCCGGGGGGTGTCGTGGATAAACTGCTCGCCTATGCGGGGGTCGAAGTGGTAGGTCCAACTGCCATCGGGCAGGCGTCGTGCGCTATTGAGCGCCAGCTCGCGCCACTCCGCCTCGCTGGTGATGCCGAAGCTGGCATAGTGCTTGATCAGCTCTGCCTGCAGGTTGGCAAAGTTGTTGAAACGGTGGGTGACGCCAAAGTAGCTCGACAGCGCAATCAGCCCTTCCTTGTCGAGTTCAGGCCCAACGTCATTGAGGACCAGACGCGCAATGCGCGGGGCGTGTTGCTCGTCGGCGGCGATCAGCATACCAAGCAGCCCTCCCATGGAGGTGCCCAGCCAGTCCACCTGCTCCAACTGGTAGTGGTCCAGCAGCGCGATGGCAACGGTGACATAGTGGCTGTAAAGGTAGTCATGGGCGGGAAACAGCGACCAGCTCGATAGGCCGCGCCCTGGGGTGTCCGGGGCCAGTACGCGCCATTCGCTGCCTAGCTGGCGGGCCAGGGCGGCAAAATCACCGCCGTGGCGAGCCAGCCCGTGCCAGGCAATCAGGGTTCGTTTGGCGTCAGGGTTCCAGATGCGAACCGCAATCTCCAGCTCACGTACGCGTACAAACTCCAAGGCATCCATACACGGCTCCTGTCATGTGGTGCCTGTAGTATAGATGCAATGCTGCGGTGCAGTAGAGCGTTTACTTGCGCATCATGCGGATCAGCGTATCGATGATTTCTGCGCCGCGCTCGGAGACAGAAAAAGCATCGGGTGTGCGCAGCCAATCATGAAACAGGCCGCCGAGCGTACACAGCATCAGACGGGTGGCCGTTTCCGGGCTGATATCTTCGCGCATATCCTGCTGTTGCTGGGCCAGTTGGAACGCCGGCAGCATTTCGTCGAAGCACTCTTCGCCGATTTCATCCTGCATGGCAATGGGGTTGATATCGCTGAAGAATTCACAGCGGTGAAGCAGGATCGATAGGATGCGCTGGTGAGAGGGCTGCTCCAAACGGTTCAGGCCCGCATGGCAGGCAAGACGGATGGCATCGAGTGGTGACACCGTGGGGGCGGCGTTACTGACCTCTTCCATCAACGACTGAAATGGCATGCGCACCCGCTCCACCAGTGCCATGAACAGATCGCCCTTGTTCTTGAAGTGCCAATAGACGGCGCCGCGGGTCAGCCCCGCATGGCGGGCAATCTGCTCAAGCGAGGTGCGAGCAACGCCTTTTTCGAAAAACACCTCTTCAGCCGCATCCAGCAGCGCTTCGCGCGTTGCCGCAGCCTCCGCTTTGGTTTTTCTTGCCATGGAACCTCACCTCACTCTCGACACGTATGCGGCGTATTTTATATGAACTCGTCGGTTTTTTACATTCAAAAGTGTATGGTTAATCGCAGAACTTCATGGCGTGCGTTAACAAAGATGTCGGATAATGCTAAATAGAGTTGTCAGACATCAGGTTTTCCAACCTTTTAGCTACTGCACGATGCTTGATCGAGGAGTTGTCATGGGGCGAGCGCCTTTTACGCTAGCCGGGCATGAGGTGTTGCCCGGCCAGCGGTCACAGATCGATGTGCCGGTGGCACGCCTCTACACCCACACACCGCTGCATATTCCCGTCGAGGTGGTGCATGGCCGCAAGGAGGGGCCGGTCATGCTGGTCTGTGGCGGTATTCATGGGGATGAAATCAACGGCGTGGAAATCGTGCGGCGCGTACTGCGCTCGAAGTCCATCAACAGCCTGCGCGGAACGCTGATTGCCGTGCCGGTGGTCAATGTCTTCGGTTTCTTGCAGCAGACCCGCTACCTGCCCGACCGCCGCGACTTGAACCGCTGTTTTCCTGGTAGCGAAAAAGGTTCGCTGGGCGGCCGAATCGCGGCGCTGTTTCGCGATGAGATCGTTGATCACGCCACCCATATCATTGACCTGCATACCGGCGCCCTTCACCGCACGAACTTGCCGCAAATCCGTGCACAGCTAAGTACGGGCAGCGAAACCGAGCGCATGGCAGACGCCTTTGGTGCGCCGGTTATTTTGAATGCGGAACTACGTGAGGGCAGCCTGCGTCATTACGCCCAAAGCCGCGGTATTCCGGTGCTCACCTATGAGGCGGGTGAAGCGCTGCGCTTCGATGAATGGGCCATTGTCCCAGGGGTGCAAGGCGTGCTGCGCGTCATGCGCCGCTTGGGCATGCTCACAGGCGAGCAGCGTCGCCGTGCCCCGGCTCCGGCCGAACTGGCCAATGGCTCAAGCTGGGCGCGCGCACCCATCGACGGTATCTTGCGCCCCAAGGTGCGCTTGGGGGCGCGAGTGGCCAAAGGCGAGGTGCTTGGCAAAGTGGCTGACCCATTTGGTAATGACGAAGGCGAAGTGCTCGCCATGGCGGACGGTATTGTGATTGGCATGAGCCGTTTACCGCTGGCTAATGAAGGTGAAGCGCTTTATCACATTGCCCGTTTTGACGAAATTGAAGAAGCTGAAACGGCCATTGAGAGCTTCCAATCTAGCCTGACCCCGCCACCGGATGCGATGTACTAACATCCAGCGCAGCTAATAAACAAAAGCTATTGCTCTAATAGCCAAGTATCTGGTGCCATGGATGGCGCAATACCTCCTTGTTGACTATACCTGTGTGGGGGCCGCTTTAGCTTACATTAAATAGTGTTGCAAAAGCGGTCATTTCCAGTGGTGCAGACCGTGCCATGTCGAGTGTGACAAGGAGGAAGAGCAATGAGCAGTGGTAGCCAGCATCCCACCACTAATGAGTCAGGTATTCCGGTAGCGAGCGATGAGCATTCGCTGTCGGTAGGCGCGGATGGTCCGATCGTGATGCACGATCACTACCTGATGGAGCAAATGGCAGCGTTTAACCGGGAAATGATTCCCGACCGGCAGCCCCATGCGAAAGGCAGTGGCGCTTTTGGTCACTTTGAAATCACTCAAGACGTTAGCCAATACACCAAAGCAAAATTTCTGCAGCCAGGCGCGAAGACCGATGTCCTCATTCGCTTTTCCACTGTAGCAGGGGAGAGCGGTAGCCCGGATACATGGCGCGATCCGCGCGGCTTCTCGATCAAGTTCTACACCGAAGAAGGTAACTTCGACATGGTGGGTAACAACACCCCCGTGTTCTTTGTTCGCGACCCAATGAAGTTCCAGCACTTTATCCATTCCCAAAAGCGTCGCGCCGATAATGGCTTGCGCGACCACGACATGCAGTGGGATTTTTGGACGCTGGTGCCTGAATCTGCTCACCAAGTGGCTTGGCTTATGGGCGACCGCGGCGTTCCCGCCACCTGGCGGCACATGAACGGCTACTCCAGCCATACCTATATGTGGGTAAACGCAGAAGGCGAGCGGTTTTGGGTGAAGTATCACTTTAAAACCGATCAAGGTATCAAGTGCATGACCCAGGAACAGGCTGACCAGATGGCCGGCAGCGATGCGGATTACCACCGCCGCGACCTGTTTGAGGCGATCAAGCGCGGGGATTACCCCACCTGGACGCTGCACATGCAGATCATGCCGTTTGAGGATGCCAAGACCTACCGCGTTAATCCCTTCGATCTGACCAAGGTGTGGTCACACAAAGATTACCCCTTGATCGAAGTGGGTAAACTGACGCTCGACCGTAACCCTACCGATTTCCATAGCGAAATCGAGCAGGCCGCGTTCGAACCCAACAACATGGTGCCCGGCACCGGGCTGTCGCCGGATAAAATGCTCTTGGCTCGTTCTATTTCCTACGCCGATGCCCACCGTGCGCGGTTAGGGGTGAACTACAAGCATATTCCGGTTAATACGCCCAAGAGCCCCGTGCATAGCTATACCCAGGGCGGCGCGATGCGCATTCGTCACTCTACCGACCCGGTGTACACGCCCAATAGCAAAGGCGGCCCCAAGGCAGATGGGCAGCGCTACCCGGAAGATGCGGTGTGGTCGACGGATGGGCAATTCGTACGCACCGCGTACACGCTGCGCAAAGATGACGACGACTGGAGCCAAGCGCACACCCTGGTGCGTGAGGTGATGGACGATGCCCAGCGTGACCGGTTGGTTTCCAACGTGGTGGGGCACCTTTCCGGTGGCGTCACCGAGCCGGTGTTGGAGCGCGCGTTTGAGTATTGGCGCAACATCGATCAAGAAGTAGGCGAGCGTATTGAGCAAGGCGTTCGCGCGCAGTAGCCTCCCAAAAGAAAACGCCCAACGATAAAATCGCTGGGCGTTCGTTAAACCGCCAGCCTGTTGGTCGTTAGGTCACGGGCTGGCGGTTTGTTTGCTCGTCGAGAGGCTCCGCTTCGAACTCAGGCTCACGAACCAAGCCGAGCGCGTCATCAAACAAGCGTAAGCCTGCACCCTCTTTATGTGCGTGCTCCGAGAGATGACGACGGAACCGACGCCCGCCAGGGCAGCCCTGAAAAAGCCCCAGCAAGTGGCGAGTGATATGGTTCAGCTTGGCACCTTCATCCAACCGCTGCTGAATGTATGGGCGAAACGCCGTGGCCGCTTCCAAGCGTGTACGCACCGGGCCCGGCTCGCCAAAGAGCTGCTCATCCACGCCTGCCAATAACCACGGATTTTGGTACGCCTCACGACCCACCATCACGCTATCCACCTGCTCAAGTTGCGCTTGGCACTCCGCCAGGGTTTTAATCCCGCCGTTGATACCAATATGCAGCTCAGGATGGCTCTGCTTTAGCCGGTGCACTCTTGGGTAATTCAGCGGCGGAATATCGCGATTCTCTTTCGGCGATAGCCCCTGAAGCCACGCCTTTCGGGCGTGCACGGTAAATACTTCACAGCCTGCTGAGGCCACAATATCAATAAACCGCGCTAAATCCGCGTCTTCATCCTGGTCATCAATACCAATACGGCACTTCACCGTGACCGGAATCGACACCGCCGCCTGCATGGCCTTCACCGCCGCCGCCACTTTTTCGGGATGGCCCATCAGGCACGCGCCAATCATATTGTTCTGCACCCGGTCGCTGGGGCAGCCAACGTTTAAGTTGACCTCATCATAGCCCCACGCCTGCGCAATCGCTGCGCACTCCGCCAGCTCACCCGCATCGCTGCCCCCCAACTGCAAAGCAATCGGATGCTCCACCTCGCTATAGCCCAAAAAGCGCTCACGCGGGGAGCCGTGCAGCACCGCACCGGTGGTCACCATCTCGGTATACAGCAGCGCCCGCTTGGTGAGCGTGCGGGCGAAGGCGCGGTAGTCTCGGGTAGTCCAATCCATCATGGGGGCGACGGAGAAAGTTCTATCCAGCGCCGGGCGGGCGGTGCCAGACTTCATGCGGGTTTGAGCGTTTGTGGTATCATTCATAACTGTTCATATTTACAGTGGTTGTGCCACATTTTTAGCAAATAGGTGTCACATTTTTGGCACTTCGTGGCACTTTCATTTGTCACATTTCGAGGCAGTGATGGCGACGATAGTGAAGCGTCCGAAAAGGGACGGCAGTTTCTCATACCTGGCGCGTATTCGCATTGCGCGCACTGGCCAACCAGACTACACAGAATCGAAAACATTCCCTAAGAAGTCGATGGCCGTAGAGTGGGCGAAGCGCCGGGAGTTAGAGTTGGCCACGCCAGGTGGCCTGCTAACCGCTAAATGGAAAGGCGTTACTTTACACGATGCGATCGAACGCTACCTGCATGAGTTTGCCGATGGGGCAGGCCGCAGCAAGCGAGCCACCATCGAACAGCTGAAGCGCTTCCCCATCGCCCGCGTGAAAATCACCGAGCTCAGCAGCGAGCAGATCATCGACCATGCCCAAATGAGGCGGCGAAGTGGCGTGAAGCCATCGACCACTGCCCTGGATATCACCTGGCTGGGCATCATCTTAAAAACAGCGGTGGCTGCATGGCGTATGCCGGTGGATCTGAATGAGTTCGAGTCGGCCAAGCTATTGCTGCGTAGCAAGGGGCTGATTACTCGCCCAGCATCCCGCGATCGGCGGCCGACGTTGGAGGAGATCGAGCAGCTCCGAGCTTACTTCCAGCGCTCGCAGAAGATCCGGCCGAGCGCGATCATTCCGATGGAAGACATCATGGACTTTGCGATCGCCTCTTCACGCCGCCAGGAGGAGATCACTCGACTTACCTGGGATGATCTAGATGAAACGGCTATGACTTGCTGGGTGCGTGACGCCAAGCACCCACGCCAAAAGTGGGGCAACCATAAGCGCTTCAAGCTCACCCACGAAGCGATGGCCATCATTCAGCGGCAGCCAAGAGCGAAAGGCGAGCCGCGTATTTTCCCCTACGGTGCTAAATCGATTGGCACTCGCTTTCGGGCCGCGACAGCCGCCAAAGGGATTGAGGATCTGCGCTTTCATGACCTACGTCATGAGGCAACGTCGCGGTTGTTTGAGGCGGGCTATGAGATCGTGGAGGTACAGCAGTTCACGCTTCACGAGAGTTGGGATGTGTTGAAGCGATACACGCATCTTCGGCCTGAGTCACTGGTTCTCCGTTAAGACCTCAGCGACTTCTGGGCAAGCCTCCCAAAGCTTTTGCACAGCCTCGTCACACCTACCTGCGAAAGGGGATTGTTGCGTGGCGGGAGCAATAGCTAGTGAAGTAACAGGACCAAAATGTACAGCAGCAAAACTATCAAAAGTCAGCTTGGTCAGTGCTCCTTGCTGCTCAAGATGACAACTGGCCAATATTTCACCACCCAGCGATTTAGCATAGGGTGGGCAGTGGGCGATTATTAGCGAGCTCATAGACATATCGGTATTACTAGATCTTGACTCTGTGTCACTTACAAAGGTGCCGTAAGCAATGGCCAGAGAACCAAAAGCGGCGATAGAGAATATAATTATGGCTGTTTCTTTTTGCCCTTTTAGTAACAGCCAACAGCTAAGTGCCGTCACGAGAATGGCCAAAGCGGTTATGAACCCTGGCCACTGAAAGATAGCAGCCAAAGCCAATGCGGTTATTAATGTTCCAACTGCAGCGTTTTTTAGAACCATGTACTTCAACCCTCGGCAACTTTTTGAAGTAACGCAATGTCGTCTGAAAGATTTAGCGCATGCATCTTCCTATGACAATTCGGGCATAGCGCCACAGTGTTCTCTATCGAGTCATCACCGCCTTTGGCCAACCATTCGATGTGATGGCATTCCAGATAGGGCTCTCCCTTTTTGGATTCAAATGGGGCAGGTTCATTACAAAGCTCGCAATGGCCGTTGGCTCGGCGTTTCGCATAAGCAGCGATGTAAGGGGACCGCGGGATGATGGTGGTTTGGCCTGTGCGCTTACCTAACTGTGCAGGTGCATTCTCTGCGCGTTTCCGCAATTCAGCGTCTGACAGTTTGCGAGCCTTACGTTCTTTCTGCTCAAACAGCTCGCGCGCGGTTACCTCATCCACGGTCACGGCTTCGGTGTCCTTCAGTTTTAATGGAAAGAGCCAAACGCTACGTTGGTTGCCAAGGGAGTCAGGCTGAGTGGCTTGATAAGCCGGTGCAACGCGAATGACCTCGCCTGTGTAGGTATACTGTTTATCTTTGAAGACTTCAAAAAGGTGTACGGAAACGCCATTTTCTGGGCTTTCATTGAGCGTTTTGTTCTGATTGAAGCTAAGGCTCATGTCGCCAGTTTGGCCCATGCCCGTGTAGTGGATAGTGTCACCGTGCCACTGATCGTCATAAATCGAAGCAACGTGGTTAGTGACGATCACCAGGGTGTTCGTTTTAAGCGATCGGCGCATGCCTCCTTGTGGGCTGCATTGAAAAATTGCACATAGCTCTTGGTTATCGAGAACGGTGCCGGGCTTAAGCGAGCTAATCGAGTCCATATGTACTTATCAATTCCTTGGCGACCGGGATATCAGCGGGTGCTAGCTTGTAGTTGAGCAGGTCGGTGAGCGGCGCCCATGTGAGGGAGTCGTGTACGTGTAGTTCAGGCTCTCCAGTGACGGTCACGAGAACGCCAATAAGGTTAATCGCACCGCCTGGATACTCATACACGCTTTCCTGAAAAATGCGCTCAGCCACGCATGTTAGATTGAGCTCCTCTTTGATTTCCCGCTCAATGCACTCGTACACGGTTTCGCCTGGCTCTACCTTGCCTCCAGGAAATTCCCAGAAGCCTTCGAGCTGTTGCCCAGGCGCTCTTCGCGTCAACATGATCTGGCCGTTTGCGATCGCAAGCGCCGCAGCAACATTTTTCAAAGTGTGAGCACCTGTCTCTCATAAAGGGGTTAGCTTACCTTAGCTTTTCGGTCGATCGCCACCTACTCATTCACCATCTTCCACTGCTCCCTCGCCTCAGCCCGCTTCTTATCAATGTACTGTGCTAGGTCGATCGCACTCACCAGCCAGGGGCTTTTCTGTGAATCCCCCGCACGATAGGCCGGTACCGGCAGGGCCTGAGCACCGGCGCGGAAGGCGGCGGTGCGGGGGCTGATGCCGAAGAAGCGTGGGGCGACTTCATCCAGGGGTAGCTCGGTGCGGCCGTTGAACTCCGCCATTAAGCCAAAGTACGTGTTCATTGTTCTCTCCCAGGTCGCTGCTTCCAATCTAGGAAGCGTTGGCGAATGCGGCGGAACGTGGCCGCCGCGGTGACGTGGTGATCTAATTCGGCCCGGCTTTGGATCTGGCACGCGGCGCAGAGCCAGTCGCGGGCGTCTTCTGTGTTGTGGGTGCCGTCGGGCAGTTGGCTCTCGGTCATGCCGTGCTTGGCGCGCCGGCGGCGGTCGAGGTAGAGCTGAAACTGCGCGTCCTGGCACAGCATGGCGGCTTGCCGGGCAAGCTGGCCGCCCTTAGGGCTGTTAGCAGCCATAGCGCCCCCGTTGTTCGCGGATGCTTTGGCACTCGATGCACGTGGCCACCCAGGGCAGAGCGTCGCGGCGGGCTTGGGGGATCTCGTGGCCGCAGTCTTTGCACTCTGGGTCCGGGTTGGGAATGTGCAGGGAAAGGCGGCTGCTGAGGGCGGCTTGCATGCGGCGCTCCATCAGATCGGCGGCGATGTCGGCGTTGTCGGCCATGGTTACTGCTCCTTCTCTTGCTCGATGGCGGCAAAGCGCTGCATTAGCCTGTTTCCATCAGGCGTGTATTCGTGCAGCTCATCACTGGCGTAGAGGCTCCACTCGATAATGGTGAGTGCGGCTTGCTGCAGGTCGCGATCCAGCACCCGCAGGCGGGTGAGATCCAGCGGCCAGGCGTAACTGTTGTAAGCGGAAAGCAGAATGCGCCGGCAGTGGTGGCTTTGGCCGCTTTCTTTCTGGGCCACGACGGCGAGGCGACTCCAGGCATCTGGGCCCTTTAGGTCGAGCGTTTGGCGCTTTTGATCGGCTTCATCTTCGGCGGCAATCATGGCTTCTAACGTCTGGCGGTTGCGTTCACGAATACGCTGAACCACCAGGGGCATACTGGGTTGAGTGGTCATCACAGGCTCCTTTATGCTTGAAACACCCAGCACTTCACGCTGCCGCCGTGCAGGCGGACGCGGGAGTTCACGGTGCGGTTGGATTCGACAAACTTGCGGGTCTTGCTGGTCTTCAAATAGCGCTTCAGCTCGCGCATTTCGGGGGTGCGCAGCTTGTACTCGGCGCAGGTGCGCTCGAAGTCTTTGAGGTTCACGGCGATGTGCTCGCTGCCCTTGCCGTAGTGGTTCAGCTGCGGCTCATCGCGCAGGCCCTCGATGTAGTCGAAGGCTTCCCAAAATTCGGCCACCATCGGGTGGTCGGCGTTGATGGATTGCTGCCGCTCGCGGGCCATCTGCTCCACCATGCCGTTGGCCATGTCGATGGTTTGCTGGTCGAACAGCCCCAAGCCCTCCGGCCCCAGGCACTCCACCAACGCCATTAGCTGGCCGTGGCACTTGGCGATGCGCAGCACCTTGATATCCGGGTCGTCGGCCAAGCGGTCGGCGTAGTGGCGGGCGCGCTGGGTGATGGTGGCCAGCAGTGCGGCTTCCCGCTGGGCCACGGCCAGGGCGAACTGGCTGACGTGCTCTAGCTCGGTACGCTCCAGCGCCTCGGCCAGCGCTTTGGTGGTTTTGTTCTGGCCTTCCCGGGTGAAATGCAGGTGGCAGATACGGGTTTGAATCGCCTCGCCCGCCTGCACCGGAGCGTTCTGACTAATCACGATGCTGCCGCGAAAGGGCGGCTCGTAGGTGTCGTTGCCGCTGTTCTTCACGCCACGGGCGCGGATCGAACGGCCGTTAAAGGCGGTTTTCAGCTCATCCCAATCGAACTGCTTCTGCTTGGCACCCCCTTCCTGCTCGCGGTCGGATTCGATCAGCACCACCGGCAGGTTGCTCACCTGGGCAAAGTTACGGCTGCGGGCGGGCATGGTGGCCTTGCTGGGGTCGAAACCCTCATAGTCGCGCCGGCCACACAGCTTCCAGAGGAACTCGATCAGCGTGGATTTACCCGCGCCGGCTTCACCCACAATCTCCAAAAACGGGAAGCTACCCATCTCGGCGCGGATCTGCTCCGCCAGCAGGCTGCCCATCCAATAAGCCAAGGCCACCACGCCCCGGGAGCCAAACGCGCCCAAAAGCTGCTGTGTCCACTCGGTGCTGAACGCCTTGCGGTCGGGGTTGATGTGCAGCGCCACGGATTGGCTCAAGGTTTTCAACTGGCGGCGGGGGCCAAGCTCGAAAAAGTCCTCGCTGTTGATCGGCACCACCTTGCCACCGGCCACGGCAAGATCGCCGAACACATAGGCGCCGTGCTCCTTGCTGTAGCCGATGAAGTCGATGGTCTCGACGGTTTTGATGTTGCCGATCTGGTCCTGCAGCAGGCTATCGAGCTGCTGGCTGGTACCCGTCCACACCGCACCTGGCGCAATGCCCAGCAGGCGCTTTTTGTACTCTGAGGCAGAGGCCAGCTGGCCGCCGCTAAAGGTGTTTTTGATCGGCGGGCGGCCGTCGGGAAACTCCACGCGGTAGTAGTACCAGCTCTCATCGGTCACCGCGTTGGCCTGGTAGTACAGCGCCGTGGGGAAACAGGTGCAGATGCGCTTCACGCTGCCGGATTGCTCCAGCGCCGCATCGCGCAGGGCGGGGTCGATCTGCCGCTGGTCTTCACCATCCAGCCCATCGGCGCGCAGGGCGCGGTCGAAGGCATCCATATCCAGCTTCCACCACCACAGCTGGCGTTTGAACTCGAACCAGAACTCCCGCTGTTCACGGCGCTTGTACATCAACAGCGCCTTCGCCATGGCCGTGGGGGCCAACAGCAGGTCGCCGTGGTAGCGGTAGGTTTCCTGGTGTTTCTCGGTTAGCTCGCCGCGCTGGTGGGCATCGTTCCAGTCGTGGCCACCGTGGGGGATCTGCGCCGCGTGGCACGCCCAGCCCGCCGCCCTGGCACGCTTCACGTGCTTATGGGTGGCGTTATGGCCAGCGCGGTTGTTATCCAACGCCCACACCAACGTGGGGCGGCTGGTGCCTGCCTTATGCGCGGCATCGGAAAGGGCGTTCAACGCCTCGTCGGGGTAGTTGGCGCAGCTCATGGCGGAAACCGCCGCAATGCCGTGGTGGTAAAGGGCGATCGCATCGAAGATGCCCTCTACAATCCACACTTCCCCAGCCGCGACTAAATCAGCAGCCGTGAGGGCAGGCGGGCACCACCACTGGCCTTTGTAGCGGCCAACGAAATTGGCCTTCTGCTTGCCGAAGCGCTCCGGGTTATCCAGCAGGCGCTCCCAGTAAGCGCCGCCGGGAAGCGCAAAGCGCACGGTGGCAGTACCGCCTATCTCCGGCTTCCAGTAGCTCTCCTGGGTGTACCAGCCCTGAAGGCGGGAAAGCTCGAACCCTCGGCCATCGCGCAGGTAGCCATCGGCCACCGGCGTGGTGGAAGTGGGTTTCTCGTTGGCTTTCGGGCTGTAGCGCTCGCTCCAGGAGCGGAACAGATCCGGGAACAGCGCTTTGATGTGGATTTGCGCGCCACAGTTATTTTCCCGCCCGCATTTCAGCATCCACGGCGCGTCGGCGTTGATATACGCCTCGCGCTTACCGCACTCCGGGCAGCGCACCCGTTGCAGGTAGGGGCCGCGCTCAATCGCCTCAAAATCGCTGATCAAGCGCGCAACAATGTCCTGGCGCAGCGATGAATTCACGCTCGCCTCCTTATTCAACAAATGGATGGGGCTGGGCTTGGGCTTAGCTCACGGCACCGGCGGGGCCGTGGGTGCCCCCTTTCGGCCGGGCATAACACACAGGCCGAAAGGGGCGTGGTGGCCGCGGGGGCCTTGGGTGATGGGCAGCTCTCTGCATCGTCTTAACCCTCATAACGTTCGTCGTTGGCGGCTGGGCGGGTGATGTCTAATTGCATCTGCTGGATCAGGCGAGGCGCGAACGGCAGATCCACCCGGGCGTTGGGGATATCGCTCGGGGTTAGGGTGTGCAGCACCTGAAACCCCGCCTTGCCTCGAAAGCCGCACTCCACGTTGCGGCACTCCACTACCCCTTCGCGGTACACCGGTGTTAGCCCCTGGCTGTTGCGGACCCGCATGTTGTGGCCGCAGTGGGGGCAGGGCATACGGTGCTTGGAAGCGGTCGACATCAATGGTTTCTCCCTACGGGGTAAAGGGCGCGGCCTCGGCCGGTGAGCCCTTGGGTGCCTTTGCGTAGCCGCCGCCGCAGTAGCCATTCGGCGGCGTCGTCCAGGCTGGTTAAATCCTGCTGTTCACACACCTGCTGCAGCGCGGCCTCTAGCTGGTCGTTCAGCGGAAGGCGTTCGCCGCGTGCCGGTTGGTCAGCCATACCTCAATGCTCCTTGAGGGCCTCAAAAAGCCCTGCCTTTACGACGCCTGCTGGGGCACAGTGCTAAGTGAGAGATCCGCAACGCCCAGCGTCTCTAGGGCTTCTTTCAGCACCAGTTGGCGCAGCAGCGATGCCCGCTCGATGCCGGTGTAATCCACCAGCGCATCGATCAGTCGGGCCTCGTACTGATCCAAATTGAGAGCGGCGTAGCGGGTGCGCACACGTTTGGGGTCCTGGTACATGGCAAACATCCTTATGCAGGCAGGGTCATTCGGCATTCAGCGTGTCTTGGTCGTACTGGGCGATGCCGCGCAGCAGCAACATGCGGGCGGTGGCCGAGAGCGAACGCATTTCCAGCTCGGCGATGCGCTCCAGGTCGGCGCGTTCGTCTTCGGTCATGCGCGTCAAAACTGTGCTGGTACAGCCTTTGGGGGCATAAATTGGCTTTGGGGCAATAGCGTTGGGCGAGGTCATGGGGTAGGCTTCCGTATCAGAGTGAATAACTTTGGCCGCAGCGGTTTAGCGCTCGTACAAGCGCACCAGCTTGCGCTGCAGGAAGTGCTCATCCATGTGGGTGCGCAGTTCGCACAGGGCGTCTTCCACCTGCTCAAACGGCGCGTTTTGGGCCAGCATCGTGGCAGCGAGCTGGCTCACCGCCTGGGCGGTGGTGCGCTCTTCCAGCGCTTCGAGATCGGCCAGCGGGTTGGGCTTCTCCGTGCCCTGGCGCAGCGCCGTTTCAATGGTGCGGCGGGTACGTGGCGAACAGCGGTCCAGATTCACTTCCACCCCGCGAAACAGCACGGTGGGGGAAGGCGGCAAGATGATCGTGGCAATGAGGGTGACCATGGCAGTGGTTCCTTTTGCATGTGTATCGAAGTGAAAGACATGAATAGAATGGTTCACAAAAATGAACCTGTCAATAAGGATGGTTCATAAAAATGAGCATTGGCGAACGTCTTAGAGAAGAACGTGAGCGGATTGGGTTGAGTCAAACGGCCCTTGCGCAGATTGGGGGTGTAGGAAAAACCACCCAGATCAAATATGAAAAAGGTGCCAGTAGCCCTGATTCTTCCTACCTTTCCGCCGTTTCTGATGAAGGCGTAGATGTCTTTTACGTGCTCAAAGGCCAGCGTTCAGGAACTGCCACTGCTCAACCTCTAGGAGTTGCGTTAAGTGAACCATCGGTAGAGCTTTCACCCATCAAGATGTACGACATCGAAGCTGCTGCGGGCGCTGGTCGTAGCTTCGAAGGCGAGCCGATCAAAACCACCCTTCATTTTCCTAGCAGCGAGCTGGCCGAGCAGGGGCTAGACCCTGCCCAGGTAGTGGGCATCAAAGTGCGTGGGGATTCGATGGACGGCACCTTGGCCGATGGCGACTGGGTGCTGGTGGATCGGAGCAAGCGCGACCCGAAGCAGGAGGGGGTGTTTTTGCTGCTGGTGAGTGGTGAAAGGCGGATTAAGCGGGTACAGCGCCTGGCGGGCGGGGCGTTGTTCTTAATTAGTGATAACGAGCATTATCAGCCGGAGATGATCAAGCCGCAGGATATGCACGATGTGGAAATTCTGGGGCGGTGTGAGATTCGGATTGGCAGGATCGTGTAGCTGTAAAACCATAAAGACATAAAGGCAGCTATGAGACTGCTGAAAGATAAAACAGGGAGGTAGGGATGGATGATTTTTCAATTTTAGCTGGCCTGGGCATCGGTATTGCTAGCTGGTTTTGGCTAGTTCGTTGCATGAGAGTGAATGGTCGTCCGTGGTGGTTACGGCATTTGGTTGGAGCTTCGCTATTCATATTTCCCACAATTGGCCTATCGCTATTTTTTGCAGGCATTCTGGGGGTAACAAACGAGGATGGGGAACCCTTCGGTTGGAGTGGTGCGGCTATGGGGCTAGTAGTATCTCTGCCTATGCTAATACCGCTCTGGCTCTCATGGCGTAAAAGTAACAGACAAACCATCAATAAAGTAACGAACGAAACAGCTAAAGCAGCTTCAAAATCTCCCCAATCTAATGCGGCACCTGACTCACTTGAGCAAGCCTTAGAAAATAATCGTCAGGCGGTTCGTGCTCACATCCAGAAACGCACGGGTAAACGTGCCTCTTCGTACCTAGCACCACGCTCGACTGCTACGACTGGCAATCTTCACTTCATTTACGAAGACTCGCAGGGAAGCATTACTACGCGTGAGGTTTCTAACTGGCGTGAAGAGGGCGTTTATCTAGAGGGCTTCTGCCACAAAGCTGGGGACGTTCGCACCTTCCGGCGTGATCGGATTGTAGAGTTTTTGGAAGGAGAATTTCTGTTGTCATCCAGGGGGCCTATATCTGCACAGAAAAAGCAGAACGTAGACGCCATGGAGATACTGTTTACAGGATTTTCAGCTAGCGATAGAGAGATGCTGGAAGACGATGCTGAAGCGTATGGCATGATCGTGCGGAAAACCGTGACGCAAAATCTGGATTTTCTTTGTGCTGGGCCGCGTGCAGGTTCGGCTAAATTAGAGCAGGCGCGTGCGCAAGGCTGTACGGTGCTTAGTGAAGACCAATTTCTGGATTTAATTGAAAATGGTGTGATGCCATAACCCTCGTTAGACATTGTTTTCTTGTACAGTATTAAACGCTAGGGAAGCGACGGCCAATACTTAGGCGCGTTGCTAAATATGGAGCTAGCACAGGGCAACAGCATGCGAGTGAACTACTTGGGGCCTGCCGTGGTGGGTGTGGAGCACCCCGCGATAGCGGAGATGGACCGGCGGAAGTTTCCGCCGAGTTGCTTTCTGGTCGAGATCGGCGACGAGGTGCCCCCAGGTGGGTCATCGATGGAAGGCGCTTGAAAGTTGACGGCCACCCATCGCAAAATTTTAATGAGAACTGAAAGTCAGGCAGGTTTGCTTCAATAAAAAAGGATGGAGGGGAAGGGAGTGGCACTAATCTATCAATATTTTTCTACAGTCGATTTGAACGATGTTTTTTTCGACTCTTTGAAGTATGACTATCAAGAATTTTCTGATTGGTTTAGTAGAAAAGCGGCCCAAGGTGAAGGAGCGTATGTTTTCTACAATCAATTAGGGAATGTAGACGGCTTTCTTTATTTGAAACGTGAAGATGAAGCCGTCCCCGACGTCGATCCGCCACTACCACCCCTTCCGCGTTTAAAAGTGGGCACATTGAAGATCAATGCCCACGGTACTCGGCTGGGTGAACGCTTTATCAAGAAAATTTTTGACCATGCTGTCGAGAATCATTTAAAAGAGATTTACGTTACCGTTTTTGAAAAGCATGAAGGTCTAATTTCACTACTGCGTCGGTATGGTTTTGAAGTACATGGAGGTAAGCGTACTCAGAATGGTACTGAGTTGGTGTTTGTTAAACAGATTGGGGCGTTTCATCGAGATTCACTTTTAAATTACCCCATTCTGGATATGAAATCGAATAGATGCTATTTGCTTGCTATTTATCCAGAGTTTCATACCAGAATGCTGCCTGACTCCATTCTTAATAATGAAAGTTTCGATGTGGTGCAGGATGTTTCACACACGAATAGTATTCATAAAATATACTTGACTGCCATGCGTGAGGCTTCCGCCTTTCAGCGAGGTGATGTACTTTTAATTTATCGCACAGGTGACGGACAAGGGCCTGCAAGATTTAGGTCGGTTGTAACGTCAGCGTGTGTTGTGGAAGAAGTGAGAAATATTCACGAGTTCGCTAATTTTGAAGAATTTAGACGTTATTGTGAATCTTATAGTGTGTTTGATCTTAAAGAGCTTCAAGCGTTTTATGCTACCAAGAAGTATCCATTTATCGTCAAGTTCAGCTATAATGTAGCTATGAAAAAGCGGATTACGCGCGGTCATTTGATAGATGTATATCAGATACCAGAAAAAATTCGGTGGAGCTTGGTTCCTTTAAATCCCCAAGCCGCTAAAGGCATTTTGATAAATGGTGGTGTAGATGAAAGTCTTATTATCGATTAAACCGGAATATGCAAACTCCATTCTTGATGGGAGTAAGCATTTTGAGTTTCGCAAGTCTATATTTAAAAGAGAAGATGTAGAGAAAGTAGTCATTTATGCAACAAAGCCGGTAGGTAAGGTAATCGGAGAGTTTGATATTGATGGTGTGCTATCTCTAGAACCTAGTGAGTTATGGGAAGAAACTAAGCATCACGCGGGTATCAGCTTGAGCTTTTTTGAATCCTACTTTACTGGTCGAGATAAGGGGTTTGCGATTAAAGTAAAAAACCCTGTGCGCTACAGTGAACCCTTCGACCTTAACCAAGTGGTTTCTAACGGTGCGGCACCTCAGTCATACCGTTACCTCTAGTTTTCTTGTTCCAAAGCCCAGCCGCCACCCGGTTGGGCTTTTTTTCGCCTTAACAATCCCTTCTTCTATCGTAGATATCCATAACCCTTGTTAAGCACTGATAATTTTCACAGTATAGACATTGGGACGCGGTGCAGGGCATCGCTCGTGATGGAGCCAACAGGGGAACGCGGATGCGAGTGACCTACTTGGGGCCTGCCGTGGTGGGTGTGGAGCACCCGGCGGTAGCGGAGATGGACCGGCGAAAATTTCCGCCGACCTGTTTTCTGGTGGAGATCAGCGACGAGGCGCACCCCGGTGGGCCATGGATGGAAGGCGACGTGCTGGTGGTGGACGAAGCGCGCTCGTATGGCCACGCGGATCTGGTGGTGGCGGAGGTAGAGGGCGAGTACCGGCTATTCAAAACCCAGCGTGTGGGCAGCCGCTGCCGCCTGTTGCCGCCTTTGGGTGGAGAAGGATGCTTCATCACGGCAACGCAGTTTCGTGGTGTGGTGGTGAGGCAGGCGCGGTGCTGGGCGTTGTAGGCAATTTCTTACACACGAATCAGCGATGGCTTACAGCCGCCCGCATGATTTTTTGAGAAGATAAATCAGTCGCTTGGAAGCACGCGGGACGGACTCCGCCTCGCCAGAAGGATGCGGCACCGATACCCCCAGCCATGGAATGGCTGGGGGTATTAATTTGCCTCCCGTTCCAGATTGGTTCACGCGCTACCTGTGTGCTAGGTTATATTAAGAAAATATACGTGAGCCTAAGACAGCTAGGGGTAGGGATGAGTAAGAGACTAGATATAAATTCTTATGAGCGTACTAGTGATATTCTTGAGATCGTAGATACTCAAACCCCTACCGCAGTGAATGCAAAAAATTTTGTTGCATTGATAGGAGACTATCGTTTAAGTGATTCAGAACCTCATCTAAAGTGTTTTTGTCAAAAAAAGAAAAAAGATATATGTGGTCAAAATCACAGGAATGGTTACGTTGTTGAGTTAACTGATGGAGTCAAGTCTCTCCTTGGAAGTACATGCGTTAAAGATTTTGACCCAGAAGGTGAGCTACGAAGGTCAGTAGTTCACTACGACAATAAAAAGCGGTTCTTTGAAAGAGTTAGGTATGTTAATCATTGTTTCTATGATAAAGAAAAGATTATAAGTAAAATAGAGGTGGAAGCTCAAAAGATAAGCAGTGTAAATAAGTATGTTTCTGATTTGATAAATTCTTTACCTTCTGGTGCTGTTTCAAAACTAAAGGAAATGGCTAAGTCAGGTAGGCGATCCATAACTGTGGATGTTAGAAAAGTAGTTGAAGAAAAGAACGAAGTCACAGGTAAAGTCGAGAAGGAAGTAAGTGTGCTCACGCATACATTGGGTGAGGTTCAAGGGTTAAATATTTTTAACCATGCATACAGATCGAGCCTTATTGATGAGCTGGTAAAAAAGAAGGGTCTCATAAGTCGTTTGGAATACACCGAACACAATTCTTCAGCGAGATCCGTGGCAAAGCTGCATAATGAACTTTTAGAGATTGACCCTTTGTGTGAGCGAGTAAGAAACTACTGTTCAGAAAAAATCATGTTTGAAAATTCAGATACAAAATTTTTTATCTATTTAACATCTGAAAACAGTGAACGAGTTCAATTGTACCGGATGTGGAGCTTTAATAAGTTCGAGGCTCCTGTATCTCCATCTAAAGCAGCACAAAAAATATCAGAAGCTGATTCTGAGATAATCGAGCAGTTTAATGCGACGAATTTGATAATAGCTGCATAAAGCTAACCTCTTACCTCACACCTAACCACCGTCCCAAACCCCCCATCATTCAGCGAGTGCGTGACCTCGCTCACCAGCCAGGCAGTGGCGTCGATCTGAGGCTTGAAGCCCGCGAGCGTGAGCGGGGTTTCGGGCAGCAGGTCGGCGCGGCCTAGTGCCAGCGTTAACTCGAATTCTGCCAGGCCGCGTTGGATGCGTTGCCACTCGGCGCGGGCGGCGGCCAGGGCGTCGTCTTCCGTGGCGTAGGTGGGACGTAGCTGTTTTGCGTTCTCGTCCGTGCCTGCCAGTACAGTTTGGCGCTCTGCGCCTCGCGTGTCGTTCCAGTAGGCTTTTACGCCGCTGTAGGCGTCGCGGTCGGTCACGCTGTAGCGGTGCTGGTCGCCGTCGCGGCGGGTGAGGGTGATGGCGGGCATGGCGCGGCCGCTGGCGGTGAGCCCTTGGCCAGCCACGGTGAACAGCATGCGCCCGGCTTTGATGGCGGCAATGGCATCGTACCGTTCGCCCAGGCGGGTGAGAAAATTCAGGTCGGATTCGTCGGTTTGGTCGATATGGCCAATGCGGATGCCGTTGAGGGCGGCGGCCACCACTGGCTCCAGGCTATTGCGGCCAGCGATGGTGGTGACGATCTCGCCCAGCGTGACATCGTGCCAGCCCTGGGTGCGCTTGCCGGGCAGTTGGCCGCGCATATCCGCGGAGCGGGCGCGAATGGTGAGCTGGTCCGGCGTGCCGCTGTGCTGCACTTCATCCACCGTAAAGCGGCCCTTATCCACCAGCCCTTCCTCCTGCCAGCCAAACGCCACCTGCAGCTCGGCCCCGCGTGGGGGAATGGAGAGCTGGCCGTCGTTGTCGGCCAAGGTAATGTCCAGCTGGTCGGCTTCCAGCCCGCGTTGCTCGCGTAGTGAAAGGCTAATCAGGCGGCCGTTGATGCGCGGGGTGATGTCGGTGCCATCCAGGGTGATGCGATAGCTGGGCTTAGGGTAGGAGTTCATACATAGCCCCCGGCCAATCGCGCCACGGCGGGCAGTGCCAAGCGGCCGATCAGGTCGGTGCGCTCATCATCGACGTGTTCCAGCGTGAGGTTGAACTCGATTTTCTCCGCCGCGCCGTCGCGGAAGAAGTGCGTGCTAGCTTCTTCTACCCGGGTGACCACCCATAGGCCGTACTGGCGGCCGGTACCTTCGACCAGTGGCCAGGCGTTGCCTTGATCGGCCATCTCGCGGATCTCATCCAGGCTAAAGCGGCCGCCGGTGAAGGTGGGCAGCAGGGTGCCGCTTAGGGTGATGGTGTCCGCCCCTGGGCCTGCAAACTGGTAAGCGGGCCGCTGCCCCACGCGGGATTGGCTGGGGTGCCGCCATTCGGTGATGCGTTTTAATTCCTGATAAGGCACGCTACGGGTCTCAAATACAAACATGCCTAACGCCATTAACATGATCAGTTCTCCGGTTAGTCGAGGTCGCGCAGTGACGAACGCTGCCGCGCCTGGGCGTCGCGCTGAGCGTTGGTGAGGGCGCGCTGTACTTCCTGCGCCACGTACTGGGCGAGCTGCTGTTCGTTCATGCCGGGGGCGGGCGTGACGTTGATGTTGATATCGCCCATCGTAAAACCGCTGGCCTGGGAGCTTTGCGCCGTGAGCGGCGGCCGGGTATCGAACTGAATGGGCGCTTGCTGCTCTATGTTGGGCATCGCCACGGCGGGCAGGGTGGCTGCCCCGAGTGCTAGCCCGGCTCCGGCGCGGCTTACGCGGCGGGAGATCTCTTGAATGCGTCTAGCGGGTTCGTCCCGCTGGGCGTCTAGCCCTTGGTTTAGGCCGTCTACCGTGTAGCCGCCTAGCTGGGTGAACACGCGGGAGGGGCTGTTGATGTCCAGCACGTCGGCAAACCAGCTGCGCACGTTGCCTGCAATGCCCACCACGCGGTCGCGTAGGTCGGCCAGCTTGCCGGTCAGCCCGCTCATCAGGCCATCCACAATGGCGCTGCCCAGCGAGCGGAATTGTTCGGGGATCTCGACGCCCAGCGCAGAAAGGGCGGTGGTGATGCCCCGGTACAGCAGCCCAAGCGGCGACCAGTTCATCAGCAGCTGCGCGACCGCCCCTAGCCCATCACCGAACGCGGTTTTTACCTGCTGCCACAGACCTTGGAAGAAGGCTTTGATGGGTTCCCAGTAGCGGTAGATGAGGTACGCCGCAGCGGCAATGGCAGCCACGGCTGCGCCAATGGGGTTGGCCACGGCCAGCATACCCACGGCGCGAATCACCCCACCTAACCAGGTAAGCGCTTTACCCACCATTAGCGCCTGCGGGCCGAGCATCGCCATGCCAAAGCGCACCATGGCGAAGGGGCCGAGGATGGAGGCGAGCATCAGCGTAAGCGCGCCGCCTGCTGCCACCAGCACCGCCACCAGGGCGGCGGCTTTGGCGAGGGTGCCTGCCAGCTTGGGGTTTTCGTTGATCCAGCGGCCGATGCCGCGAGTAATGGCGGTAACGTTCTGAATCAGGCCGCGCAGCGCGCCGTTGTTGGTCTCGGTGATTGAGATACCCACTTCATCCCAGGCCGATTTGAGCGATTTCAGGTCGCCGCCGATGTTGTCGGCCATGGTTTTCGCCACCCGGGCGTTTTCCCCGGCGGCGTTGGAAAGGATCTCGACAAACGCTTCGATGCCTTCGCTGCCTTGCTGGGCGATCAGTTCCGCCATGCCTGCGCCGGGTTCTTCGCCGAAGATGTCTTTTAGGTAGGCGGCGCGGTCAGCGTTGCCCATCGCTTCGGTGGCTCTCGCTACGTCGGTGAGAATGCGGGGGATGTCGCGCAGGTTACCTTCGGCGTCTTTGGCGTTCACGCCGAGGTCGGCCAGCGCACCGGCGGCGGCCCCGGTGGGCGCGGCCAAGCGGGTGACCATGGCGCGCAGGGTGGTGCCTGCCTGGCTACCTTGAATACCTACGTTACCCAGCAGCCCGGCCATGGCGGCGGACTGTTCCAGCGACATATTCATCGCCCGCGCTTGCGGGGCGACGTACTTCATCGACTCGCCCAGCATCTCTAAATCGACGTTGGCCCGCGTGGTGGTGGCGGTGAGCACATCGCCCACGCGGCCCATCTCGGCGGGGTCTAACCCGAAGCCGGAGAGGATGTTGGAGGAGATATCTGCCGTGCGGGCGAGATCCGTTTGGTTGGCCAGTGCCAGGTTGAGCATATCCGGCATGGCCGCTTGAATGGCGGCGGGGTTGAAACCGGCCATCGCCAGGTAGCCTTGGGCATCGGCGGATTGCCCGGCGCTAAAGGCGGTGGTGGCCCCTAGCTCCCGCGCTTGCTGGCGAAGCGCTGCCAGGCGTTCGTCGTCTCCCTCCAGGCGGGTGAGCGCCTGCACCCGCGACATCGATTCCCCGTATTCAACACCAGGAGCCAGCAGCCGTGCCCCGGCGTACAGCGCGGCACCGCCGCTGGCCACCATGCCCGCGCCGGTACCGGCCATGCTGCTGCGCAGGCTCATGGCGCGGTCGTAGCGGCCACGCGCTTGGGCGGCGTTGCGCTGCTGTTCGGCCAGCCGTTTGAGCCGCTGCCGCTGCTCTTCCACGGCGGTATTGGCCTGCTGGATCTCGCTGGAGAGCCGCCGTTGATCGCGGGAGAGGTGGGCGGTGCTGACGCCGTTTTCGTTCAGGGTACTGCGCAGCCGCTGGAGCTGCTGGCGTTCTTCGTCCACCCGCTGGCTGAGCCTGCGCGCTTGGGTAATGGCCTTTTGCCGTTCAGCGCGCAGGGCGGCGGTGTCGCCCTGGTGGGTGTGCATTTGCTGCGAGAGGCGACGAATGCGCTCTTGCTGTTCCCGCAGGGCGGTGGTGGTTTCCGAGGATTGCCGGGTGAGGGTACGAAAGGAGCTGACGTTCTTCTGCGTGGCCTGCAGCTGCTTTAGGCGGTCGCGGTTTTCACGCATGGCCTGAGAAGCGGCCTGGCTGGCACGGTCGATGGCCCGCAGCGGGCGGGTGGCCCTATCCACGGCGTTTAAAATGACCTGCAGCTTGAGGTTGTTACCGGCCACGCTGGCTCCTGGTGTCTGTGGTGGTGCTGCGTTTGCGCGCTCTTTCTCGCCAGGCCATGAGTTCGCGCAGGGTGAAGGCGGCGCAGTCTTGCGGGGTCCAGTGGAAGACGATGGCGAGATCCGCCATCGCGTCTTCTACCTGGTTGGGGAGGTTTATTCGCTCTCGCCCTTGGCCCGCTTCGTCAGCAAAAAACCGGCGATTTCACCGCCGCACTGCACGAGATCCGCCGGGTCCATCTGGCGCACCTCGGTGGCGGTGAGCGAGGGGTTGGAGAGGCGCGGGATCAGGGTGATCAGCGCGTCGGTTTGCATCTGCAGCACATCGGCCAGCGAGACGCCGCGCAGCTCGCCGGAGGTGGGCTTGCGCAGGCGCAGCTCGGTGATTTCGGTTTCGCCCCGGGTGAGCGGGGTATCCAGGGTGATAGTCGCAGCGATGGCTTGGGTGACGGCAGCTTTGGTCATGAGAGTGTTCCTTGTGTTGGGTTAAGGGAAAAAGGGGCGGGCTTAGATGCCTGTGTTAAATACCCAGGCGCTGGCGGCGACCCGCGAGGCGGTCAACGCCGTTGACCTTGAACACGCCGTTCACCAGGTCGATCTCGATTTTCTCGGTACCGTCGATGGTGAGCTTGTAGTAGCTGAGCGTGCTGGTGACCTGGTGCTCGGTGTTCTCGCCGGTTTGGGCATCGCCCATATCGATCTCGGTGTGGCGGCCGCGCATGACCACCTCGACCGAGGAGGCGTCGTCGATGTCGTCGCGCTCATAGCTGCCGGTCATGCGCAGCATGTCGGCATCGATGCGGGCGGTGCCGAAGTTGTCGAACAGGCTTTCAACCAGCCCGCCTACCGTCCACTGCACGGTGAGCAGGCCGTCTTGGCCCATATCGATACCTACCGCGCCGTCCATGCCGCCGCCGCGCCACTCTTCGATCTTGCGGGTGAGAGTGGGCAAGGTGATCGACTGGACGATGCCCTGCCAGCTTTCGCCGTTGCTGAACAGGTTGAGGTCTTTGAGCTTTTTCGGGAGTGCCATAGGGGTCTCTCGCTAATCCAATCAGGCGGTGGCCGCGACGCGCTCGGCGAAGTCGGCCAGGTAGGAGTCGGTGATGCGCTGCTGAAAACCGAGGTCTTCCAGCGGCGGTACCGGCGTGTAGTCGTAGTCGATGCGCAGCTTGCCGCCCTTGAGGGAGGTCTGGGTGTTGAGCTCCTCGTTTAGCCAAGCGCTGCCATCGACAATCAGCCCCAGGGTTTTCAGCTCGCGGAACTTGGCGTTCAGGCCTTCGATGATGTCTCGCGCCAGGGAAGCGTGCAGAGGCAGATCCACCGCCCAGAGGTGCGCTTCGGCCACGGTGTCGGCGAGGATCTGGGCGGTGCGGGTGTAGTTCTCGAAGGGGAAGAGGCTTTCTGGCCCGGCGCAGGTGCGCGAGCCCCAGAAGCGGTAGCCGTTCTGGTTGACCAGGGTGGTGACATCGGCGGCGTTGAGCAGCCCGGCATCGGTGTTGGGGCTTTGCAGATCCCAGAACACGTCTTTGCTGATGCCGGTGACGCCGTTCACCGCGACGTTACTTAGGGTTTTGTGCCAGCCCACGGTTTGGTCGAGCTTGGCGCGCAGGCCCAGGGCGATGGCCACGGGGCTGATATCGCGAATTTGGGCATCGTCGGTATCGAACGCTTGCCATTGGGGCCAGATCACCATCAGCTCGCGGGCACCGAACTGATCGCGGTAGGCCAGCACGTCGGTGAGGGTCTCGCAGCCGTGGGCGTACACGTAGCCGAAGGCGCGCAGCTGCTGCAGCACCGAGACCATCGCGGTGGCCACCGGTTGGGTATCCAAATAAGGCACGCCGATAATGCGCGGCGTCACGCCCAGCTTCTGCTTGGCGGTCAGCAGTGCCTGCAGCCCGGTGCGCTGGCCTAGCTCCGTGGTGGTGCCAATCACATTGGCGGTAGTTTCGTCGTCGTCGATGCCTTCCTCTACCCGCACCACGACGATGATCGGCTTGGCTTGCTGGCCAATGGCGGTGAGGGTGTCTTTCAGCGTGCCTTGGGTGCCCGCTTTGCCAATGGCGGTATCCACATTGGTCACCAGCGCGGGCTGGTTGAGGGGGAAGATGGTGGCATCTGCGTCGGATGCGGTGCAGACCACGCCAATCACCGCTGTGGAGACGGTGCGGATGGTACGCGTGCCGTCATTAACTTCCGCAACGCGCACGCCGTGGTGGTATTGATCGAGTGCCATGGTGGCTCCTGCGCAGGTTCACTGTTCGGGTAACGAAAAGGGTGAATTCACGCAGGTATCGTGCGGGGGCTAGGTGGAGGGTGGTAGCGGTGGTGGGTGTAAGTGGGGTGGTTTACATGGTGGGTGTGGTAAGGTGCGGGAAAGTGACTGTTAAGGGAATGTTGGGATGTTGAAGTGGATTAAAAAGCACAGTTATTGGGCACTGGCAATTGCCGTGCTGATAATCGCTGTTATTGCGATAGGTGCTTATGCTTGGAATTTCAGAGAGCTGGCTATTTCCACTGATACAGGGAAGTGGGCAGATTTTGCGACGTATCTATCAGGGACTGTAGGTGTGGCTGCCGTAGTGGCGACATTAATGGCTTTTGTGATTACGTTGAGACAGCAGCAAAAGCTTATTGATAGTCAAGATAAAATGATAATAAAACAGAATAAGCAGATAAAGATATCAAAAAAACAATTAAAAGCTGAAGAGATGCGTCGTCAGATCGAATTAGCGCATAATAAAGCTGCTGTATTGTTTCCGCCTATGTTTAACGATTTCGTTAGTTACTTGGGCTACCATGTGTCACCTTTTCAAGAAGATGATCTTTTGATGGATGGTCTTGTTCAAGAGTTTGGAATAATAGCCCCTAAAGCAAGGGATTTTATTTCTAATCCAGGTAAAGTGAAAGTTCTGATAGGTAGAGTTGAGGTCTCAAGTCTTTGTCGATTTATCTATATGAATTACAAGAAAGCTTACTCTTTGCTTGAGTTTATGATGGATTGTATTGATTCGGATTTTTTGCTTGAAGATTATTTTGATATGTATTTAGACAAAGAAGATGATGTGGCTGAAGAGTATAAGTTTTATTTTCTTTGCTGGCATGCATATTTGGTTGGATTAGAACGGGAAGATGTTGGTGATGCGGTTTTATATCTACGTATGCTTCCGGATTATAAGGGGTCTAGAGATGAGTTAGCTCAATGGCAAGAAATTGGAGAGTTGATAAAGCCACTACTTCCTGTGGAGTGAATCCTGCTTTTAAGTTTGGTATAAGTGGAGATGTAGCTTGAAAACACAAAGAAGCCCGCCAATCGACAGGCTTCTGTGTGTAGTGTGATTGGCTATCCCTCCGCAGCCGTTACCGATTCAACTGCTCAATCGCCCCCTTGGCCGCTGCCTCCGCCGCTTCGATCGTCCCCGCCTGATGCACGGCTGATTTCGCGCAATGCTGTTCCACAGGCTATTGGGTTAGAGTAGTCATGAAACTTATGCGGTTGGGGTCGATGAAATGGAATTAATACCTAAGAGCGCAGCGTTAGCCTACCAGGGCTACATGGCTTGGAAGTTTGAGCGGCTGCTCCAAAAAGCAAATGACCACGGGATGACCGAAGAGCAACTATGCAATAGCGATCAACGTTTCGCTCTGTTCATGAAAGTGGGCAGAGCATTTGAAGTTTGTTCTGAAAGGGAAGTGGTCGACTACATTGCCGATGCCATGATTGGCGGCATTAAAGCGGGAGACATGGGAAAACAAGCCAGATCTTGTACACATGGCCATTAGTGCCCTTAGCGGCATCACGAAGACTGAGTTGGATATTCTACTGATGATGCACCGGCACCAAGTCTACGTTGACGCGGATTTTCGCCGCGATCTTAAAAGTAATCGTGAAGCGTTCATCAAGGAGTGCGAAGACACTCTAGGAATAGAGAGCACAATGCTATCGGCGATCACCACTGGACTTATGAGTACGAGCTTGGTGACCAGTGACACACCTGGATTAAGCGGCGCTGCGCAGAACCCTAATTCGCTCTCTCCGCTTGCACGTGAGCTGTTTTCGTATATCAATTTAGCTCGACGGCTGACAGAGTAAGCCCGCCGGGTGGCGGGCTTGGGTGGCTTTAGGTTTCGGTCGCGGCAGATGCTTATGCTGCCTCCAGTTGTTCAGCCTTAATCGCTTCCAGCTCGGCGGCAAATTCAGCGGCGATATCGATAGCGTGCAGCGCTTCAGCATCTTCGGCGGCGTTAATTTTCTCAGCGACTCGGCGCTCAGCCGTGAAACACGGCTGCACATGCCGGGCCACTGCTTTGGCAATCGGGGCGATCTCTTCGAGCGTGATTAACACCCAACCGTTTTCGCCCTTAAAATCCGCTGTCGGGATGAAGTCATCACGCAGGCTCGTATACGCTGAGTTGACCTGCGCCTGGCTCTCGCGGTCTGTGAGGATGCGCGCACCGTCGGGCAGCGTTACGCCGCCTGTTTCGATTCGCCAGCGGTGGTCGGCTAGATCATCCAGCACTAGGCTCCGGAGGTAGTCCATCGCGTAAGGATTGATCGGCCGGCTTTCCTCGACCGCCTGGCCATCTGCTGCCACGGTCAGCACTGGCTGGCCGATATGGTAGAACCGTGCCGTTTCTGGATAGTCCGTCACGTCCACCACCGGCAGCAGGTCCACCACGCCAGTGACCACCGGAGCCGGATCTTCCGGCGCGGCTTGTGCAACCCCGTGCCGGTTCAGGATCGCGTTTGCTTCAGCCTGAGAGTATTCAAAGGTTCCCAGGATCGCCTGGGTCTTAACTGCTGCGTATTTCATGGCGCTGCACCTCCCTTAAATAACCGGCTTACGGATGGCCATATAAATGAATTCGGCATTAGCTGAAGGCCAGTTGTAGGACTCTCCGCTCAGTCCCACTGAAGTAAAGTTTTTTGCGTCGCCTCCGGCATCTTCGGCGCTAGTTGCATTGGCAAGCAGCATATTTGAATTGCTCATTGCTGAACCCCAGCCACGCTGAGTATCGACTATCTCCCAGTTACCTATACCATCGGTTCTTTTTAGCAGCAGATACTGGGGCTCCCAGCCGAGATAAACGTCACCACCAACAATGCCTTTGGTGCTATCTGTCGTAAAACTTCCGCACTGAATAATGCCGCTATCGCTCGGGTCGTGGGCGAATAAATAGGCGATGTATTCTTGCCCTGACGAGTTAGATAGACCGCTATTGCCAACTGTAAAATGAGAGCTGGTAGGGGCGGCGCTATTCCATGCAGTCGAATCAAGATGATAGCCACTAGTTGAATTTAAAGTGCCTACACCTGTTTCGGGTCCGTTAGCAGGGTACCCTGAAATAGCGGCCTCTCGATGATAGACCGCCCAATTAACAGACATACTCGTGGACTTAACAACAACCATCCCCGGCGCAACACCCAAGTCATGCGCTATCTGCCGTCCGCTTGTGCCGTCGCCTGTGTAGCTGACAACATCGAAGAACTTGGAGGCTTGTCGGAATGACCAGGAAACGAACTCCCCGCCTGAGTCGGAAACAGTCCCGCTGTATCCAGTTTTGAAGCCGTCGGAATAGTAAAGCGTCTCATAAGGCGCAAAAACTTCCGCAGCCGAGGCTTTATTGGTGCTGATGAAGCTTTGAGGGTGCCGCACGGTGTCAAAAAGAGCATTGTCCCTAGTCCCATCTCTGCGCTTAATCCAAACCAGCCCACCCTCACCCGCAAAATCAATCCCGTTCGTGATGGTTTGCGTGCTGCCGTTTCCGGTGTAGAGCGTCGTAGAGAACGCTTCCTGGGGCGTCACTCCGGCACGGGTTACGAATGAATTCACCGGTGACCATTCCGAATCCCCCAGGCCGTTGCCGGTGTGGCGTGCACGAACGTAATAACTGGTTTCGAGCGCCAGTATCCCGCTAGGGACGCTGATGCTTTCCAGGTTGGCCGTGTCCGCCAGGGACTGCCAGACGATATTGGAAAAGTCTGACAGGTCACTGATCTGCCAATCCGTGCTGGCGTGGGTGTCGGTGCCCATGACCGTAAACGCGCTGGTGGTGATATTCGGGTCTGTCGCCACATCCACAGTGCCATCTGCCGGCGCGGTGATGGTCGGCTGCTCGATGTACTCGGCGGACGTGGTGATCGCCACCATGCCGGACCAGGCTGACGCACCGATGCTGCTGCCGTTGTAGCGCACGCGAATGTAATAGGTGGTCAGTGGATCCAGCGTCCCGCTGGGTAGCTGGATGCTCTCAAGGTTGGCGGTGTCCGCCAGGGACTGCCAGGCAATCGTGGAAAAGGCGCTGTCCGTGGCGATCTGCCAGTCCGTGCTTGCATGCGTGTCGGCGCCACTTGGGTAGACCACGAACGCGGATGCCGTCAGCAGCGGATCAAACACCACGTCCGTGGCGCCGTCTGCAGGCTGCTGCAGTTCGGGCTGGGCCACCGTCTGCTCATTGACTGCGACCTGGAAGGTGCTGGTTCCCCCGTTGCGGGTCACGGATAGGTTCGCGGCGCTGGCAGTTGCTCCCATCGGGATTGTCAGCGTGATGGTATCGCCGGAAACGCTTGCGGTGCCCACGTCCGTGCTGACGCCGTAGGTCGAAAAGACATCATGATCGGTGATGGTGTAAGTGTTCGTGGAATCCTCAAACACCAGCGTGGGGCCGGTCAGGGAAACGCGCGCCAGTTCGTCCAGGCCGGTTTCCTCATTGTTGACGAACTGCACCACGTCACCTGCCCCCAGCGCGGTGCCCAGCTCCACCTGGGTCTGGTTCAGCTTGGTGTACTGGTCCGGGTCCAGGCGCAGGCCGTTGACATAGACCGCCAAGCCATCGGTGCGGGTTTCCCGCAGGTTGAACACCGTCTGCCCGGCCACCGCCATCCGGCGCTCAGTGATACTGTGCACGCGGACATTCATCCCCTCATCAGGGTCGAACCACTCGGTGTCGCCTTCAGCATTGGATGCCTTACGTGGCATCTGCCCTGTTAAGCCTCCCGTGGGCAGAATGTAGGGCCGGATGACGTCGATGTCCTGCTTTGTAGCGATCGTGATGTAGTCGTTGATCTTGGCGGTGACGTTTTGCGCGTTGCCGACCACGGTGTAGAGGTCAAAGACGTTTTCAACCAGGGTTGCGCCGCCACCGGCGGGTAGAAAGTCGGGCTGGTCTCCAGCGTTGGAGTAGCTGTAGAGCTGCTCTTCGCCAGTGTCCGGGTCTTCGGCAAATACGCCTAGCTCGCGCACAAAAAAGCCGTTATCCAATGACTCATTGGTCATGATGACGCGCATGCGTGAGGTGCCGTCGCCAATCACTTCAAAGTCTTGGATGCTGAGCGATAGCCGTTCGTTATCTAGCGCTGCCATCGCATCCGGTGCCGCGCTGATCCCGTCGCCGAGGGCGACGCGGGAAAACGTTAAAGGCGCGCCGATCTGGGCTTTGGCTTGTAGGTTGCGGCCTGCCTGGGTGAGCACTAAGCCGGGAAAGTTGGCCATCGTTTTAACCTCTTACGGTGATATGACGGTGTTCGTGATAGGCGGTTGAGTGGGCGGTAGCGGCTTCGCCCATCACCAGGCGTAACTGCCACGGTGAAATGCGAACGCGTGACGCGGAGTGCTGCACAGAGCTGGTGTTGAACTCACTCGGGGTGATTCGTGGTGTGGCCGGGCGTGGCCCCATGCGGGTATGCACCCCTTGAACGGTGGCAGTGGCCAGGGTGATTTCCTGCGTGATACGGCTGCGAATGACGATGGCTTCCAGCCAGCTGCGGGCGTTCTTGGCGGATTCGATCAGGCGAATCAGACGCTGGTAGTCGCGCTCGCTGGTAAACGCACCTTCACTCACCACGCGAAAATGAAAGGGCTGGCCACCGTAGTGAAACCACTCTTGCACCTCTGCATCGTCAAAGATGAGATCTACGGCGCGCTGCACTGCGGCCGGGGTGCCTTTGTGCCGGTGCAGGTATACCGAGGCATCAATCGCATTGCGCTTTTGTGCCTCGCTCCACTGTTCATCCCATTCATCCACCGATAGCGCCCAGGCCAGCCAGGGGAGTAGCCGTTCTGGGCAATCGTAAGGCCGCCACAGTGCGCGAATGGGTACGCTAATGGCGTCGGTGCGGCTGAACGTTTCGCTGACGGCGCGCTCTTGGGGTGTGGCATTGGGTGGTAGCAGGTGGTTAGCCATTGACCACCTCGCTGGTTAGCTCGATAGCGTTGCAGTAGGGCGCTTGCTTGCGGGTGGTGGTGAGGGTGGCCGTGGGGCTGAGCAGTTCTACCCGCTGCACACCGGGCTGGTGGAGCGCGGCGTACACGCCGGAGAGCGTGACTTGCGCGCCGATGCGGTGCTGTTCCTGGGTGTAGGCTTTCGCTGCCGCCAGGGCGTTTTCACGTACCACGGCAGCTTCCGGTCCCGGCAAAATGTGCAGTATCGCGCGGATGGTATAGCCGATAATCTCGGCGCTCACGGCGGTGGGGTAATCGGTCAGCGGGCGGGTGTCTGCAGCGTTCACGGCGGCGCTGACGGTACTGAGTAGCTCGGCGGAGGCTGTGCCGCTATCCACTTGCGACAGCACCACCACGGTGACTTCGCCGGGGGCTTCGCTGAAGGCATCGGCGTCTTTGACATCGCCGCTGGCACTGAGCGCGTGATACACGTAGGCGCGCTCTGGCCCGGCGGTGCTAAGACCATCGAGCGATAGCAGCACGCGGCGGCGCAGGGCGTCGTTTCTTTCGAACGTAGGGGCTACCGGTGGGGTGGCGTCTGGGTCGCCGGGGGCTATTTCCAGCCGTTCAACATCGAACAGCGCTGCCAGGTGTTCGAGGTCCTCATCTTGGGCGTAGGCGAGCATCACCGCCTTAGCGGCTTCGTTGATGCGTTGGCGTAGCAACAGCTCACGGTAGGCGGCCACCTCTAATAATTTGGTGAGCGGCTCGCTTTCCAAGGTGAGGGTGTCGGCCAGTGCTGGGTCGCGACTGATCAGGTCGGTGGTCAGCTCTGCGAAAATAGTTTCGAAGTCGAGCGGTTCAATCACCGCCGGGGCGGGCAGCCGTGAAAGATCAATAGGGCTGTTCATACGTTCCCCCTGAGCGGCACGGCCAGACTGACGCTTTCACCGGTATCGACACGGCGGCCGCTAATGATGAGATCAAAGCGTCCGGGGCGTTGGGTGGAGACTTGCCGGGTGACTTGCTGCACGCGAATGCGCGGTTCCCACTTCATCAAGGCCACCACCGTAGCGGCGTAGGCACGCAGTGCGGTGGGGCCATTCAAAGGCTGGTCGATCAGTTCCGGCAACAGCGAGCCGTAGTCCCGACGCATCACGCGGGAGCCAATTGGGGTGGTGAGAATGTCCGCCACCGATTGCTGGATGTGAGCGAGTGGCTCCATGGCGCGGCCGTTGTTTGCGTTCATACCTGGCATGTCATTGCACCTTGTATTGGCCCGCGCTGGAGCCGCCCGTAACGGGCACTTCAGCATTGGCCTGTACTTCATCCACGACCGCATTGGCGATCGCTTCGGCCATACGCGTTACCCAGCTGTGTTCACCCGTGGCAGTGGCCCCTTGGCTCTGCATCTCGCTGATGATTCGGTTTTTAAGCTGGGCTTTGCTCAGGGCCATTACTTGCCTGCCTTAACGGTGCTGCTACCGTCGCCATGGGGATTGCCGGTGAAGTGGCAGATGTGTTGCTGAGTCACCACGCCAGTGCCCTGGTTGTGTTTGATCAAGGGAGCATCGACCGTGACCTCGCCAGTGGCCTTCACCTCGATAGGCCCTACGCAATCGATGAAGAGTCGGTTTTTGCTGTGGTCGTACTCGATGCGGGTGCCATCGGGCAGCCATCGCCCAATCACGTTGGGATCGCTGGAGGGCGCTGGGCGGGCATCACTGACAATGCCGGTGAGCACCACACCGGCGGTGGGGTCGCCACCGGGGGAGAAGATGATCACTTGCTCGCCCTGGGTGGGCGGGTCCCAGTCCCGCGTGGTGCCTGCGCGGCCTTCGATCCACGGCAGCCAGCCCGTTAACAGCTCGCCGGTTTTGACGCGCACGCGGGGCGGTCGCGGCGGATCGGCTTCAGCATCGCCGTGATCCACCTCGGCGATGGTGCCGAGGCGGATCAGGTTGTGCAGCAGGCGGAGGAGTTCGGGAATGTTCATAGCCGCTATCCTGCGGCGGCGTTTGGCGAAGGCGAAGCGGCGGCGGGTGTGAATGGGGCGGTTTACACCGATCCGCTTAGCCGGGGCTGAGGTGCTTGAGCACAGAATCCATAATGTGCTCTTGATCCAGTGCGGTGAAACCGAGCAGCTCTCGCTGTGCATACTCCACGCGGGGGCCGTCGCGGGTGACGCGATCTTTTAGGCCGCGCTGGTGGGTGGCAGCGATGCGGGCGACGCTGCCGAAGAAACCCACCACGGCGGTGTCGCCTTGGGCGGTGGCCTTGAGCCATTTGGCAGTGGAGAGTTTGTTGAACATGGCGCGGCGTTTGATGCTGTCTTGCTGGGCGCGCAGGCGCTGTTCCTTACGCGGGGCGTAGGGCGTGCCATCCGGGTTGGTTTGGGCGCGGATGCGTTCGCGCTGGCGGCGGCGAAGATCCCGCGCCACGTTGCGGGCCAGGGCGCGGCGCTGTTGGTCGTCCAGCTTGGCGAGCAGCGGGCCGACCCACTCTTCTAGTGCTTCCATGTTATCCGCCATTCGGGCCGTCCCATTCGGCTACCAGGGTGTACTCCGCTTGGGCCGCGCTGTCGCGGATCAGTAGCTGCCAGCGGGTATCCGGGCAGCCATTGCTATCAAACCTTGGCAGGGCGCGGTCAACCTTAATGTGCCCGGTCGCGCATTCCACCTTGGCGAGCACCCGTTCGCTGAGCGTTACCCGCAGGGCGACATCCACCGATTGATGACTGAGGATCTCGGCTTCGAAGCGGATGGCTTCCGCTGGGTCGGCGTCGGGCTGGTACTCGGCCAGCCACTGCAGCAGCGGCACGATGATGGTGTCTAGGTTCGCGCTGAAGTCGGTGAGCACGAGCTGGGCGGTGAACTGGTATTCGTGGGTGAGGTTGGGGCCACGGCGAAAGGCGATACTGCCTTCTTCCACGAAGGTGAGCAGCCGTTCGGGGTCTTTCGCCAGGGCGGGTACCGCGTTAATCAGGTGAGCGCGTAGCAGGTGGAGCTTCTGCATGGTTGGCCTCTTGGCAGGCGATGATGGCATCGACCTCGGCGGCGCACTGTGCCCAGGCGGCTTCGGTGCGTTCTAGCTGCAGGTCGAGTTCGCCGTTGGTTTCGGGATTACTCGCGGGGAGCGTGCAGGGGCTGGGGGTCGCGCACTGATTGATGATAAGCGTCGGCACCGGTGACGGCGGGGCGGCGGCGCATCCGGATAACAGCATCAGGCAGGCGAGAGCCTGCCCAAGCGCGAAGTTCTGCATTTTCACGGTGTAGCTCCTCAATGGTGGCTAGGCGGTTGGCCGCTGTTCGGGTGAGTGTGGCCTGCTGCTGAGCGAGGGCGCGGCGCTGGCTCTCTAGGCGCATGGCGTTTTCCCAGAGCGCATCGATGACCACCTTGCTTTCTGCTTCCCGCTGCTGTGATTGGGCGAGCTGCTGTTCGGCCAGTTCGGCGCGGGCTTCGGCGGCGTGGGTGCGTTGCCACAGCGCCCAGGTGACCAGCAGCACAAGCACCAGAATGGCAAGGGCGGCGAGTAGGCGGGTCATGGGGTGGTCTCCTGTGCTAAGCCTGCCAGGCAGATCTCTTTCTCAGTGGCGCGGCGGCTAACCAGCCCGTTGAGCCGTTTTCCCCCGGCGTAGACCCAGCGGCTTAGCTCGTGGCAGGCACCGCGCAGGTCGCCCTGGTTGAGTTTGCGCAGCAGCGTGGAGCGGGCGAAGTTGCCTTCCCCCACGTTGTACACGAACGAGGCGAGCGCGGCGCGGGTGGCGGGCGGCAGTTCGACCTGGGCGCGTCGGTCGACCACGGCGAAGGCGTGGCCGAGATCCTGCTGCAGCAGGGCGGTGCATTCGGCCTGGCTGAGGGTTTGGCCCAGGCGGGCGGTGGCGGTGTGGCCGTAGCAGATGGTGGGAATGCCCACGGGGTCGCGGTAGGCGCTGGGCTTGTAGCCTTCGTAGTAGGAGACGACGGCGGTGGCGATGCTGATGGCCCCGGCGGCCAGGCTGACGCCGAGCTTGGTTTTAAGACCCACGGCGGTTCTCCCAATAGTCACGTAAGCGGGTGAGGTAGCGGGGAATCAGCAGCCCGATTTGTAGCGCCAGGTAGAGCAGCGTTAGCACCGTGACCCAATCGGCGGGTGTCATACCGCCCACGTGTAGCAGCGAGACGATGGCCGGGGGCGCGGCTTTGGCGCTTTCGGTGGTGATTTCAAAGTGGTGGCTCATTCGGGCCTCGGCGGTTTAGAACGTTAATCCCACAGGTTCACCGTGGGGGCGCGTTGGGTGGCCTGGGGCAGCGCAGGCAGCGTGACCGGTGTGCCGTGGGGCAGCACCGGCCCCTGTTCTGCCAGCCCGGGGTTGGCGGCCAGCACCTGCTCGGTGATGCCTCGGGTGGTGCCGTAGACGCGGTAGCAAATGGCATCCAGGGTGTCGTGCTGTTGGGCGTGTACAGTCGTCGCGCTCATATCAGTTCAACTGTGCTGTGTGGCCGCCCTTCGATCTCGCTGATCGCCCAGGCAGCGTCGCGGCGGTAGCCATCGGCGGGGGCTTGGAGCTGTTCGCCGCGCTCCCGGGCGCTGTTGGTGGCGTCATAATCGGCGTAGTGCTCCAGCAGGCTGGCGTGAGCGGTGGAGTACACGGCGCGCAGGTAGAGCACGTTGAACACTTCCGGCGACTGCCACACGGGAATGGGCAGCGAGGTCATGGTGGGGTAGCCCGCTTCGACCTTGGCCTGCTGCCAGTGGCGCAGCACGCGATTGACCGTGATCATGGCGGCCTTCAGGGCGCTTTCGATGCGCGGCTGAGTGATGGTGCTGTCTAGCCGGTGGGTGGCGCGAAAATCGCTGGGCTGGATGTCCGGCCAAAAGCCGTTGTTTTCGAGCGGGCTGTCGAGCGGCTGCTCGGTGGTGTCGCTTTTGGGTGTGCCTGCCGAGATAAAGCTGCTCATCGTGCCTCCTGGTAGCGGGTAATCGTTTTTCGCGCGGGGTCGGGCGCGATGAATAAGAAGGGGGTGGGCGGCGTTCGAGCGTGGGCGTTAAAACGCCTGGCTCTTACGTCGCGCCCCCTGACGTCGGCGGTCGACTCGGTTGGCCGCTAGCCCGTGGGCGCAGCGGCAGCGTTCTGTTTGCGTTCACGTTCCAGGCGTTCGAGATCTTTCTTCACGCCAATGCGGTCGTTGAGCGCGAGGGCACGTTCCAGGTGGTGCTGGGCGTCGTCTAGCTGGCCGGTGGCTCGGCAGGCGTAGCCCAATGCTTTGTGCAGCTTGGCGCGGATCTGGTCGTGCATATCCGCATCGCGGGTGAGGGCTTCCACATCCACCAGGTGCACGAGCAGGGCGGTGGTGTCTGCGCCTTCTTCATCGAGCTGCTTCAGCGCCTGGTCGGCGACCTCTTCGGCGATGATGGCGGCGGTGCCGCGCTCGAATTGATCCGGCGGGGTAAGGCCGTGTTTAGTGGCGTACTTGGCGATGGCAATGGCCCCGGCGAGGTCGCCGGCATCGATACGCCAGAGCATCACGCGCATCAGCACGTCGTCTTGCGCGCCCTGGCCCGCTTCCAGCACGCCGGTGATGTAGTCAGCGTACTTGGGCAAAATCTCGCGCTTGATCTCGGCTTTGCGCTCCATGGATTGGGTGGATTTGAGCAGGCGATAGTCTTCAAACAGCGCGGCTTGCATCAGCTCATACGCTTCGCCTTGCATGGGGGCTTCTCCCGCGTCAGCGGCGGCGAGGGCCGCGCTGACGCGTTCAAAGTGGCGGCGGGCTGGGCTGGTCATCGTGTCTCCTTAACCGTTGATGGCTTTTTCAGAGAGTTCGATGTTTTCCACCAGGCAGCCCGCGCCAAAGTCTTCCACCACGTAGGCGTCGTTGGAGGATTCGTAGTTTTCCACGCGGTTGCGCTTGGGGTTCTCGGTGACGAAGCGGCGGCGGGCACCGTTCTGCCAGTAGACCGAGAGGTTATCCAGGGTGGTGACCATGAGCGCGTTATCGGGGAAGAAGGGCACATCCATGCCTTGCAGGCCACCGATGCGCTTCTGGCTGATGACCAGATCGGCGGCGAGTTGCTCGCTGGGCGGTAGCTGGTTGAGCAGCGGGAAGTATTTATCTGACATCAGGTTACGGCCGAGGATGACCACCAAACCTGGTAGACGGCGGAACCAGGGGGCGATAAGGCTGTTCACCACGTCGTAGACCAGGGCATCTAGCGTGGCGTAGTCGCCAACGATGCCTCCCGGGATGGTGTCGTTGGGTGTCGGGTCGATCAGCACTTTGCCGTTGGTTTTACCACCGGTCATCACTCGTGCCGGTGACTGGGTGCGGTAGTGCTGCAGCCAGCCGATGTTGACGTCTTGGAGGTACGGGTTGGCGACCGGGTCGGTTTGCACGGCGGCGGAGGTACCGTTGAAGCCGATCATCATGCGATCCAGCGCCTGCTGGCGAACGATGACATCGCGCACCATGGCCTGGAAGTTGGGGAACTTGGCCCAGGCATCCAGCTTGGCGTAACCCAGGTGGGTGTCGAATTCGGTCATTCGGCACTCGTAGCCTTGGGCGTCCAGTGTGGTGAGGTCGCGGGTCTTGCGGTCCTGGTTGGCGACGTTGGTGCGGGCGGCGATGGGGCCAGTAACGCCGAGGGCGAGTTTTTCGCCTTTCAGCTCATCGACGCCGACCATGTTGATGCGCGAGAGGAAGTCGCTGGATTCCTGAATGCGCTTTTCCAGCCGCTGCTGAATGCTGGGATCGACGGCGAATTTCTGGGTGGCATCGGGGACGCCATTGAGCTTCGCCACCTGGGCGGCGAAGTTGGTGAAGTGCTTACGGGTATCGTTGCGCATGGGCGTCTCTTAGCAGTCGGTTTCGATGTCGGTGTCGCCGCCGGTGGCGGGCGTGCGGGCTGGGCGGTTGGGGGTGCCGTCGAGCTTGGTATAGAGCGCGTCGAACTCTTTTTTCAGGGTGTCGTGGGCGCTTTTGAGCTCATTGAAGGCGGCTTGCGTGGGGCGCTTTTTCAGGGCGTCGCTCAGCGCCTGGTGTTTTTCCACGAACAGGCCGAGAGTCTCTTCCAGCTCGCTGCGGAAGGCTTCGAAGCCCGCGGCGCTTTTCGCATCCTGCTTTTTGAACAGCGCTTTGACGCGCTCGGCCAGCGTTGGGCCTTGCTCGTGCGGTTCATCGCTAAACGAGAGGTCGGTTTCCAGCGCTTCGGAGAAGAGGTTTTCCGGGCGCTGTTTGCGGGCGGCCAGCGGTGAGTTTTTGCCCTCAGAGGCGCTGAACTTGAGCATGGAGGTGCCGAGGGAGGCGGGGGAGTCGGTGACCGCCAGCCCGACCAGGTAGGCTTCGCCGGTGTCGGCAAAGTCGAGGTCGATCTCCATGGAGGTGTAGACCTTCTGGCGTTTTTCGACCATGGCCTTGAGTTCGTCGGTGGGGTCGATCTCGGCATAGAGGCCGAGCTTGCCGTCGTCGTCTTCCTCGGTTTTGAGCGCGGTCACGTCGCCGTAGGCTTTGAAGGGGCCTTCCGGCAGCAGGCCTTTGATGTGTTCCATGTTGACCCGGCAGCCGTACTTGGCGGGGTCGAAATTGGCGGCCATTTGGGTGAGCCATTCGGCGCTGATGGTGCGGCCATCGGTGGTTGCGCCTTCTTTTGCGATACGGTGCCAGGGCATGGTCGGGCCTCGGTGAGTGGGTGGGCGTTTGGCTGCGGTCAGGTTCCCCGCAGTGGGGCCTTGGCTCAATGAGGGCTGGGTGTAAGTGGCGTGACTTACATCGGGCGGGGCAATCGTGACCGTGCCTGCGCGGGTACGCTGGCGGCATGACAGCCCAAGCCCCGATTGACGACGACCAGCACAGACTTTCTGCCCGCCATCTCTATTGGATGGGGTGGCGGATTGCGCGCATTGCCGAGTTCCTGGATTTGCCACGTGCCACCGTGGATTCGTGGAAGAAACGCGACGCCTGGGACGAGGCCACGCCCACGCAGCGGGTCGAAGGGGCGCTGGAAGCGCGCCTGGTGCAGCTGATTTGGAAGGAGCAGAAAGAGGGCAAGGATTTTAAGGAGATCGACCTGCTGGGCCGCCAGATCGAGCGGCTGGCTCGGGTGCATAAGTACCAGGGCAGTGGGAAAGAAGTTGACCTGAACCCCAACATCGAGCGCCGTAACGAGGGGCCGAAGAAGAAGCCCGCCCGTAACGATGTGGGCGATGAGGGGGTGATTCAGATTGTCGAGGCGTTCGAGGCGTCGCTGTTCGATTACCAGCGGGGCTGGTACCGGGCGGGACAGCATGAGCGCATTCGTAACCTGCTCAAAAGCCGCCAGATCGGCGCGACGTGGTACTTCGCCCGGGAGGCGATTGCCGATGCCATGGAGACCGGCAAGAACAAGATCTTCATGAGCGCGAGTAAGGCCCAGGCGCATATCTTCCGCCACTACATCGTGCAGTTCGTGAAGGAAGTGACCGGGGTGGAGCTCAAGGGCGACCCGATCATTCTTGCCAACGGCGCGGAGCTGCATTTTCTGGGTACCAACGCGAAAACCGCCCAGGGCTACCACGGCGATACCTATCTAGACGAATACTTCTGGATTCATGGCTTCGAGACGTTCCGCAAGGTGACGTCGGGCATGGCCATGCACAAGAAGTGGAAACAGACCTACTTCAGCACGCCCTCTTCGGTGGCCCATGAAGCTTACCCGTTCTGGACCGGTGACCGGTTCAACAAACGCCAGAAGAAAGCCGACCGGGTGAAGATCGATGTGAGCCACGCGGCCTTGAAGAACGGGGCGCGGGGGCCGGATGGCCAGTGGCGGCAGATCGTGACCATTGAGGATGCGATTGCTGGGGGCTGCGACCTGTTTGACATCGACCAGCTGCGCCTGGAGTACAGCGACGATGAGTTTGCGAACCTGCTGATGTGCGAGTTCGTGGACGATACGCAAAGTGCCTTCCCGCTGGCGATGATGCAGCGCTGCATGGTGGATAGCTGGGATGCCTGGCGGGATCTTAAACCCTTCGCGCCCCGGCCTTATGGCGAGCACCCGGTATGGATTGGCTACGACCCGGCGGGGGATGGTGAGGATGGCGATGGGGCAGGGTTGGTGGTGGTCGCGCCGCCGAAAACCGCTGACAGCAAACACCGCATCCTGGAACGCCACCGCCTCAAAGGGCGCGACTATGAAGCCCAGGCGGAATTTATCCGCAGCGTGACCCGCCGCTATAACGTGACCTTTATCGGCATTGATACCTCGGGCCTCGGTGAAGCCGTGGCCCAGCTGGTGGCGAAGTTCTTCCCCACCGTCACCCGTTACCGCTATACCCCGGAAATGAAGTCGCGCCTGGTGATGCAGGCGCAGCAGATCATCAATAAGGGGCGGCTTGAATTCGACGCTGGCTGGGTAGATCTCGCCCAGTCGTTTATGGCGATCCGCCGAGAGCTGACCGCCTCCGGACGCCAGATGACCTACACCGCTGGGCGCAACAACCAAACCGGCCACGCTGACCTGGCGTGGGCGACCATGCACGCCTTACACAATGAGCCTCTTGATGGCCCCGCCGACTATGGCACGGGCCGTTCCCTAATGGAGATGTACGGATGAGCGACGCGGCAGCAAAGCCCCGGGTGCGCGTGCCCGCTTACGTGACAGACACCGACGAGACCACGGCCGCGCCTGCCAAAGCGGAAGCGTTTAGCTTCGGTGAGCCGACGCCGGTGATTGATGGGTACGATTTTTTCTATACCGGCTGCTGGATGCTGGGCAATGAGTGGTACGAGCCGCCGGTGGATTTTCCCGCCCTGGCTCAAACCTACCGGGCCACGGCACACCACGGCTCGGCCATTCAGGTGAAACGCAATATTCTGGTGCGCTCGTTCATTCCCCACCCGCTGTTAAGCCGCCAAGCGTTTAGCGCGCTGGCCACCGACTACCTGGTGTTTGGTAACTGTTATCTGGAGCGGATCTTCGGCCGCTTGGGGAGGTTGCTGGCCTTGAAGCCTGCGCGGGCAAAGTACGTTCGCCGTGGGGCGGATCTCAAACGTTACTTCTGGGTGCCCAACTGGTCCGATCGCAGCGAGTTTGACGAGGGCAGCATCATTCACCTGCTGGAACCGGATATTAACCAGGAGGTGTACGGCGTGCCGGATTACCTTGGCGCGCTGCAGTCGATCTTCCTGAACGAGAACGCCACGCTGTTTCGGCGCAAGTACTATCTGAACGGCTCCCACGCGGGGTTCGTGATGTACGTCTCCGACGCGGCCCACAACCAGGAAGACATCGACGCCATGCGCACCGCGCTGAAGGAGTCGAAGGGCGTGGGCAACTTCCGCAATCTGTTCCTGTACAGCCCGAATGGCAAAAAGGATGGCATCCAGATCATCCCGATATCTGAGGTGGCCGCGAAGGACGACTTCGCCGCGATCAAGAACATCACCCGCGACGACCAACTCGCCGGCCACCGCATCCCCCCGCAGCTGATGGGCATCATCCCCAACAACACCGGCGGCTTTGGCGACGTAGAGAAAGCCGCCAAGGTGTTTGTGACCAATGAGCTCGAACCGGTGCAGGCTGTGTTCAGTGAGATCAATGATGTGCTGGGGGAGGAGGTGATTCGGTTTCGGGAGTATTCGCTAGACCCACAATAAAAAAGCGCCTGGCATGACCAGGCGCATATCGCTCGTTTCATCCCTGAAAGCAGTGGAGGCGTCCCGGCCCCGCAAGCGATACCCACTACTGTATATCAATACTGTATATTTGAACAGGTATCATGGATGATGAATCGACCGATTTTGCCCTGGATGGGCGGCAAGCGCCGCTTGGCTAAACAGATCCTACCGCTCTTCAAACCGCACACCGCTTACGTGGAGCCCTTCTGCGGCGGTGCTGCGCTCTTCTTTATGAAAGCCCCCAGCAAAGTGGAAGTCATCAACGACGCCCATGGGGAGCTGGTCAATCTTTACCGCGTAGTGAAGCACCACCCAGATGAGCTGGTGAAACAATTCCGCTGGGGGCTGATCAGCCGGGAAGAGTACCTCACTCAACGCGAGATCGACCCACGCCACCTGACTGATATTCAGCGGGCGGCGCGCTTCTTCTACCTGCAAAAGCTCGCCTTCGGCGGCAAGGTGAGTGGCCAGACGTTTGGCACCTCTGCCGTCTCCCCGCCGCGTATGAACCTGCTACGGATTGAGGAAGATCTCAGCGCTGCACACTTACGACTGGCTCGAACCGTGGTCGAGCACCTGGACTGGGCAGAGTGCATTAAACGTTACGATCGGGAAGGCACGCTCTTCTACCTCGACCCACCATATTGGGGCACCGCTGGCTACGGCTGCGACTTCCCGCTGGAGGAGTACTACCGCATGGGCGACCTAGCCAGAACAGGGCAGGGGCAGTTCGTGATCAGCGTCAACGACACGCCAGAGATGCGCGACGCTTTCAAAGGGCTAACCATCCAGACAACCGAAATTCGATACACTGTTGGGCAGAAGGCAACAGAGCCGCGGGGTGAGCTGATCATCAGTAACCTTTAGGCTGGTAGCCTTACTTATGAAGCCGCTCCATTGAAGGGCGGCTTTTTCTTTGCTGACGTCCACCAAAAAAATCAAGCCTGCTGCCCCAGGCCCGCCACCCCACGGCGCGCCGTCGACTCCCCGCCCCGCCTGCGCGCTAAACCTGTGTGTTTTTATGCACCCATGCACATGCAGCTAAACCGCGCCGTTACTGGGGCCTGCGGCCATATTCTGTACGCCCATTTTCATGCGGAATCATGCGAATTTCTTCACACAGCAGGTGGAGTAATACAGCCATGAGGTGTGGTTCTAAAAAGCATGGGGGTATCGGGAAAAGGTAATCTAGGTAATCTGGCTCTTTTTTGTTCGTAACTAATTGATTGTAAATGATTTATGGATTACCTCTAAAAGGTAATAAAAGGTGATGTAAAAGGTAATTTTTACTCAAGTGATTGATATTGAATGCTTTTTTAAAATGTTCAATTCACCTTTTCAAAAGGTAATGTGGTTACCTATTGATCACCTTTTTATTACCTTTTGAACGACTGTTTTAATTTTATTATTTTCAGTGGCTTAGGTCGTATTTCTGAGGTTGGTTACCTTTATTACCTTTTTCCGAGACCCCCAAACATTCTGGCGTAGCCTTCACACATGATGCGCACGCACACGCGTCACACGCATATCTGTAAGCAGTAGGCGAATAGAGCAAAAGCGCTATTTTGTTGGCACAAATTTGGTACTTGTTCTGAACGGGAGGCTTAACGGCGGGGGTTCGGTCTAATCCATCATCGGAGCTACAGAAAATCGGCGGGCCGCTTCTGCTGGGTTTTGTTTCGTCATATTAATCACTTGCATACTTGGTATGCGATGTAAGTACACACATCTATTGCCCTCTGATCGCGGCTATTCGCTAAACGAACAGCAACACCATGGTCTACATGGTGACCTATCAGAAGTGGTGGGCGCGTTGGCGGGCAATTGTACGCAAGAAAGGGTAGGCAGCACAAAATAAGTCGCTGCGCCTTGATGCAGTGTGTTGACGGGGAAGGGGAGGCTCAAAAATTCCTTCCGACATCGCTGGTGTTCATCATCCTTGCTAGGTGTTTTCGAAGGTGTCGCCTGCTGAATGGCAGCCGGACACCACTAAACCATAGGTGTGGCACTCGTCGCCTCGCTCAATGGCATTAGGAAATAAAATTGCTCATCTTTATATCAGTGGGGGCAGCAGTGGCTAGCTTAATTCGAGGCCAGCGTAAGCTGATTTGATATTGCACAACCCCTGCATCACATTGCGTATTTTGCGGTCAAAAGCGGTATGGTGAGAGCCCGAGAGAGGCAGCATTACGCCTATTACAGAAGATGAGGAGTCGTTATGGGGAAAACGCTAGGTTATGTTGGCGTGGCGCTAGTGGGTACCCTGCTGCTGTCCGGCTGTAGTGGGCCTGAGGAAGAGGTCGCACAGCACCAGCCACACTCAGTGGCCGAAGAGCGTGCTTCTGAACCTGAGCCGTCTGCACAACAGGTTGAGCCGCTCAATGTAATGATTTCAACCGCTGCTTTTTTACGTCCAGACCGGCGTTTGATGGTGGAAGGCGAAACCAATCTGCCAAATGATGCCCAGCTACAAGTAGTGGTAGAGCGAGAAATTAGCCGCGTACGCTGGCAAGAGCGTACACGTGTGGTGAATGGTAAATTTGAAGCTGGCCCACTAGGCTCTGGCAGTGGCTTACCGGATGGCAATTATCTTGTCACCGTGCAGTTAGGTGAGGCTGCCGTTCAGCCAGAAAGCGTGCAGGCGCGCATTGGTACCCAGGGTGAATACTTGGCGGGAGAGCTCATCAGCCAGTCCCGCCATGGGTTAGGGCAGGTAGCCACCTACTCGCGCCGTTTCTTGGTAGGCAGTGAACCAAGACGGACCCGCGACCAGGTGGACGTTATTGAGGACAAGTAGGGATGGGGAGGTAGATGCTTTAGGCAGGACACCAGTGTGCTAACAACACCGCATGAATCGAGGTGTCAGTGGGCGCTTTGGAGAAGTGCTCAATGACAAATCGGCCATCACGCTGGATGAGATAGTGGCCTGCTTTATGAAACACATGCGTTGGGCCAAGCAACAGCAAATCACCAGAGGCTACTGGTGAAAAATCCGTTTCTTTGCCAGGGGTGGCCATCACGCAAGGTGCTTTCCAGTCAATCTTCAACGGCAGATGATGCGGTACGGTAATGGTCGTTGCCTGAACCTGTTCCCAGGGGAGGGGACCAGTATGGGTCAGGGTCAACAGTTGAGGCGCACTGTCACCTTCCAAAAGGGTCGCCAGCGAGCAATCAAGGGCATCGGCGAGCGCCACTAAGCGCTCGTGGCCGATCTGTTTGATCGCCCCGGACTCCCAGTAAGAAATGGTGACATCTGACACGCCAACTTTACGAGCAAGGGCAGCTTTGTTGAGCTTGGCCCTAAGCCGCAGTTGCTTGATACGTGAGCCTAGCGATTCCATTTCATTTTCCTATCGATGAGCTAAATCAGCTCGTTGAATGTACTTCCGCCCGTTAAGACGGCGCTCTGATCATGCAGAGAAAGGTGCAACCCATTCTCATTTATGAACACGAATCATAGGTACTACACCATACTAAGCGATTGTGCTTTAACGCGCATCTTCCTATCTATGTTCTGAGAGCTTTCGATCAGACGCTTTTGAGTCAAACTCGTTCCCTTTCCAATGCTGTTGGTTGTTCTTAGGGTGCGTATAATGGCGCCACGCTTAACTGCTAAAGGGAACTGTTGATGACCGTACGTACTCGTATCGCGCCTTCTCCTACTGGAGACCCTCATGTAGGCACGGCCTATATTGCACTGTTTAATCTCTGCTTTGCTCGCCAGCACGGCGGTCAGTTCATTTTGCGTATTGAAGACACCGATCAAGTACGCTCCACTCCTGAGTCAGAGCAGATGATTCTCGACTCATTGCGTTGGTTGGGGCTTGAGTGGGATGAAGGCCCGGATGTAGGTGGTCCCCACGGGCCGTATCGGCAAAGCGAGAGGGGCGATATTTATGCGAAGTATGCCCAGCAGTTGCTAGACGCCGGGCATGCCTTTAAGTGTTACCGCACCAGCGAAGAGCTTGATGAGCTGCGCGAGTCACGCAAAGAGGCAGGCCTGCATTTGGCATTGAAGCCAACTGATTTAGCCCTGGACGCAGAAGAGCAATCACGTCGTGAGCAGGAAAGCTGGCCCTATGTGATTCGTATGAACGTGCCCAGCGAAGGCGTGTGCGTGGTTAGCGATATGCTGCGCGGTACGATTGAAGTGGATTGGGCGCAGGTTGATGCTCAGATTCTGATGAAATCAGATGGTATGCCTACGTACCACTTAGCTAACGTGGTGGACGATCATTTAATGGGCATTACCCACGTGCTGCGTGGTGAAGAGTGGATCAATTCCGCGCCGAAGCATCAACTGCTGTATGAGTACTTTGGTTGGGAAATGCCGCAGCTTTGCCATATGCCGCTGCTGCGTAACCCGGATAAGTCCAAGCTCTCCAAGCGTAAAAACCCAACGTCGATCAATTACTATCGCCGCATGGGCTTTTTACCCCAGGCCGTGACCAATTACCTGGGCCGTATGGGTTGGTCGATGCCTGATGAGCGTGAAAAATTCAGCTTGTCAGAGATGATGGCAGAATTTGATATTCAGCGTGTCTCACTCGGCGGGCCCGTGTTCGACCTAGAGAAATTGACGTGGTTGAACGGTGTTTATATCCGTGAAGACTTGGACGACGACGCACTGCTGCAGGCGCTGCGTGAGTGGGCGTTCAATGATGCCTACGTGAAGCAGATTTTGCCGCAAGTCCGCCCTCGGGTAGAAACGCTCTCCCAGGTTGTTCCGCTGGCGGGCCACTTTTTCTCTGGCTTGCCCACAATCACTAAAGATGATTTTGACAGCGTGAAGCTGGACAACGAAGAGCTAGTGAAGCTGCTGCAGTTCCTGGTATGGCGCTTTGAAGGCGTCTCTGCTTGGCATAAAGAAGCGTTGCTGGAGGAAGTCAAAAGTCTGGCAGAGTACTTTGAGCTAAAAATGAAGGCCTTCCTGGCACCAGTGTTTATTGCCATTACAGGCAGTACCTCAAGCACCTCGGTGATGGATGCGATGGCTATTCTTGGCTCTGACGTGACGCGTGCACGGCTTCGCCATGCGATTGCCGTATTGGGTGGCGTGTCCAAAAAGCAGGCGAAGCGGTTTGAAAAAGAGTACCGCGATCTGTAATTGACCCCTGCTATGAAAATGGAGAGAGCGTCGCGCGGTCTAGTTATGAACGCGTGGCGTTTTCTTCGGGAAATAGGCTTGACGAAGATCAGGCGAATCAGTAATATACGCTCCGTCTTCGCGACATGTGGGGCCTTAGCTCAGCTGGGAGAGCGCAACACTGGCAGTGTTGAGGTCAGCGGTTCGATCCCGCTAGGCTCCACCAATATCAGTAGCACTGATGTTGCCTTGTCAAAGATGCTTCCAGGTTAGATACGTCCCATTCGTCTAGTGGTCTAGGACACCGCCCTTTCACGGCGGTAACAGGGGTTCGAACCCCCTATGGGACGCCACCTCATATCTATATCCGCACGTCCAAAATATTATCATTAGCAAATAGCAATGAGTTCTCTCACTTGCTCTTTTTGCATTCCCGCCGTCTAGAACTTGCGTCTATTTCACGCGTTTTTTGTCAATATTGTGCTTGACTTGTCCACTTTTATGTCTCCGAGGGGCAGGTTGTGCACAACCACATAAATATGAAGCAAAAAATCAGCGATTTAGCTTAATTTCTTTAAAATCAGTAGTTTATGGTAGATCAAAAAATGATCAATTTAAGGCTGGGTCACTGTTCATGGCGATTGCGGGACGTTTTCTAGTGGTTGTAAACAGGGTTATCCACAGATAGTGTGGAAAACCCTGTCCAGGCTGGCAGTGCTAAAAAGTCAAGCGTTATTCAGGCTTGCGCAGCCGTTTTAATAGCGATGACGTGTCCCAGCGGCCACCTTCCATGCGCTGTACATCCGCATAAAACTGGTCGACTAGGGCGGTAACGGGGAGGGTGGCATTTAGCCTACGTGCTTGCTCTAGGCAAATGCCCAAATCCTTACGCATCCAGTCCACCGCGAAACCATGGTTATACTCATCAGCAATCATGGTTTTATGACGGTTCTCCATCTGCCAAGACCCTGCAGCGCCTTTGGAAATGACGTCGATGACTTGGTGCTGATCGAGTCCGGCTTGCTCAGCAAAGTGCAGGCCTTCCGCCAAGCCTTGTACCAAGCCTGCAATGCAGATTTGGTTCACCATCTTGGTGAGCTGACCACTGCTGGCAGCGCCCATGAGCGTGACGGCACGTGCGTAATGATTCAGGAAAGGGGCGACGGCATCAAAATGCGCTTGCTCGCCGCCGCACATAATCGTTAGCGCGCCGTTCTCGGCCCCCTGTTGGCCGCCAGACACCGGTGCATCAATAAATGCAACGCCTTTCTCTCGGCAAGCTGCGTCCAGCTCCAAGGCCAGATCGGCCGACGCGGTGGTGTGGTCTACTAGGTAGCTACCGCTCATCATGGTGCTGAGAGCGCCGTCTGGCCCGGTGGTTACTTGGCGAACATCGTTGTCATTTCCCACGCATACCAACACTAAATCAGCGCCCTCAGCCGCTTCGGCGGGTGTTGAATGAGCCGTGCCGCCAAACGCCTTGGCCCATGCCTCTGCCTTGCTGGCAGTACGGTTGTAAACGCGAGTGGTAAGGCCTTGTTTGGCAAGGTGGCCGGCCATAGGGTAGCCCATTACGCCTAGGCCAATAAAAGCAACGGTGGTAATAGATCGCATAAAACACCTTTGTTGTTGGTAGGAAGCAAACAAAAGGCCACCCGTGGGTGGCCTTTGTCATCCTATGCGTGCATTAGCGCGTTAGCCGCCAATCACTTGGTAGGATAGTCACGTTTTTCGTGACCGATATACAGCTGGCGCGGGCGGCCGATTTTGTAGCTTTCGCTGAGCATTTCGTGCCAGTGAGAGATCCAGCCAATGGTGCGCGATACTGCAAAGATCACAGTGAACATATTGGTCGGAATACCCATGGCTTTCAGGATGATGCCTGAATAGAAGTCAACGTTCGGGTACAGTTTACGCTCGATGAAGTATTCATCTTCCAGGGCGATCTGCTCCAGGCGCTTGGCAATTTTGAGCTGCGGGTCATCGGCCATACCGAGCTCGGCCAGTACTTCGTCGCAGGTCTCTTTCATCACTTTGGCACGTGGGTCGAAGTTGCGGTAGACGCGATGACCGAAGCCCATCAGTTTGAACGGGTCGTTCTTGTCTTTCGCTTTGTCGACGAAGCGCTGAATGTTCTCTTCTGAGTCGTCGCCGATCTCGTCGAGCATGTTCAGCACGGCCTCATTGGCACCGCCATGCGCCGGACCCCACAAGGCCGCAATGCCCGCGCTGATACAGGCAAACGGGTTGGCGCCAGTTGAGCCTGCCAGACGAACGGTCGAGGTAGAGGCGTTTTGCTCGTGGTCCGCATGCAGCATAAAGATGCGGTCCATGGCTTTCGCGTACACCGGGTTGATCTTGTACTCTTCGCACGGGTTGCTGAACATCATGTAGAGGAAGTTCTCTGCATAGCTCAGGTCGTTGCGCGGATAGTTGAACGGTTGGCCAACGTTATATTTGTGCGACATTGCTGCCAGGGTCGGCATTTTAGCAATGAGGCGAATAGCGCTGATCACCCGATCTTCTTCCTGAGTAATGTCCATGTGATCATGGTAGAAAGCGGCAAGGCCGCCTACCACACCACACAGAATCGACATCGGGTGCGCATCGCGGCGGAACCCTTTGAAGAAGTTGTTGATCTGGTCATGCACCATGGTGTGATTGCGAATGCGAGATTCGAAATCAGCATACTGCTCATCATTGGGAAGCTCGCCAAACAGCAGGGTGTAACAAACTTCTACAAAGTTCGACTCTTTCGCCAGTTGTTCAATGGGGTAGCCGCGGTGCAGCAGTACGCCCTTGCCGCCATCGATATAGGTGATTGCGGACTGGCAGGAAGAGGTGGCCATGAAGCCGGGATCGTAGGTAAACAGGCCTTCAGCACCTAGGCCGCGCACGTCGATGACGTCGGGGCCAAGTGTGCCGGAATACATGGGTAGTTCGATCGTCTTGTCGAGACCGTCTACCGTCAATGTCGCTTTCCTGTCAGCCATGATGGCCTCCTTTCGAGTTCGGTTTGGGACGTAAAGTCGTTGTTTCGCATGCCGCGCCGGCGAAAAGGCTTGCCCACTATAGAAGCGTGCGACATTTTGTCAATTAGCCGTAATGCTAGACATGCTTGTACGGGATGTGCGGTTTTGGATAATAATTGTATATGATTAACTGGGGTCTATAGTACCTAAGTGACAGAGGGTTGACGATACGTTAACAGGCTTATCAAACCGTCCATCTAATGTCACTATAACCATGCTGCATCGCAAAATCGACTCAGACCATTGGCTATTTTCTTGCACCATGGTCGAGTTCAGTCTGAGTTCGGTTTGTCAGCAGGGGCTAAGGTTCTTATAATCCACGGCGCGCGACCGGCAGGTAGGTGGTCGTGCCCGACTTGGCAACGGCCGAGCCCCTTCCAGCAACCACTGCCCGCTCGGGCTATGCCCGACCTGTCGCTGAGCGGGCCAAGAGAGTGTGTATAACGCCGTGAATAGCAAACGACCCGTAAACCTAGATCTAACGACGATACATTTCCCACTACCGGCGCTAACGTCGATTACACACCGTATCACGGGTGTGATCCTGTTCGTTGGCCTGATTTTCGCTTTTTGGGCGTTGGGTAAATCCCTGTCATCTCCGGCTGGCTTCGATGCTGTCAGCAGTGCCTTAGCCAACAACTTCTTTGCCAAGCTCGTTGCGTGGGGGCTGCTGTCTGCCTTGGCATTCCACTTTGTGGCAGGCATCAAGCACCTGCTGATGGACGCCAATATTGGGGTGACCTTAGAAGGTGGCGTTAAAAAAGCACAGGCTACTGTGGTAGTGAGTGCAGTTCTGATTATTCTGGCAGGAGTTTGGGTATGGTAACCAATATCACAAGTTTTGGCCGTAGCGGGCTGTCCGACTGGCTGATGCAGCGCGTTTCTGCGGTCATCCTGGCCCTTTACACGGTTTTCGTTGTTGCCTACCTGCTGTTTAATCCAAACCTGGACTACTACGCCTGGAGCGGGCTGTTCGAGCAAACGTGGATGCGCATTTTCTCGCTGCTGGCGTTTGTCTCTATCGCTGCGCACGCCTGGATCGGTTTGTGGACCGTCACTACCGATTACCTCAAGTCCACTCGCCTGCGCGTAGGTGTCCAGACGCTGATTATTCTGGCCATCTTTGTGTACCTGGTGTGGGGCATTCAAATTCTGTGGGGAGCTTGATACATGTCTAACCTTCGTAGCCTGACATTCGACGCCATTATCATCGGTGGTGGTGGCTCTGGCCTGCGTGCTGCGCTTGAACTGGCAAAATCTGGTAAGAAGACAGCCGTACTGTCCAAAGTGTTCCCGACACGCTCTCACACGGTTTCTGCTCAAGGCGGTATTACCTGTGCGATTGCCTCCGCCGACCCGAACGACGACTGGCGCTGGCACATGTATGACACCGTCAAGGGCGGCGACTATATCGCTGACCAAGACGCTGCCGAGTACATGTGTTCGGAAGGCCCCAAGGCCGTCTTCGAACTCGAGCACATGGGCCTACCGTTCTCGCGTTTCGACAATGGCCGCATCTATCAGCGTCCGTTCGGTGGTCAGTCCAAGAACTTTGGTGAAGGTGGTCAGGCCGCACGTACCTGCGCCGCCGCCGACCGTACCGGTCACGCGCTGCTGCACACCCTTTACCAGAACAACCTGAAGAACAACACCACGTTCCTGAACGAGTGGTACGCGGTGGATCTGGTCAAGAACGCCAACGGTGACGTGGTGGGCTGTATCGCCATGTGTATCGAAACCGGCGAAGTGGTGCACGTCAAGTCGAAAGCCACCGTGCTGGCGACCGGCGGTGCCGGACGCATCTACGCGTCGACCACTAACGCCCTGATCAACACCGGTGACGGTATCGGCATGGCGCTACGCGCCGGCTTCCCGATGCAGGACATGGAAATGTGGCAGTTCCACCCGACCGGTATTTACGGTGCGGGCACGCTGGTCACCGAAGGTTGCCGTGGTGAAGGTGGCTACCTGGTCAACAAGGATGGCGAGCGTTTCATGGAGCGCTATGCGCCCAACGCCAAAGACCTGGCGGGCCGTGACGTCGTGGCGCGTTCCATGGTCATGGAAATCCTCGAAGGCCGCGGCTGTGGCGAGAAGGGCGACCACGTGTTCCTGAAGTTGGATCACCTGGGCGAAGAAGTGCTTGGTAAGCGTCTGCCGGGTATCGTAGAGCTGTCTAAAACCTTCGCTCACGTTGATCCGGCGAAAGACCCGATTCCAGTCGTGCCGACCTGCCACTACATGATGGGCGGTATCCCGACCAATATTCATGGTCAGGCGATCACCCAGGACGAGAGCGGTAACGACAAGATCGTCAACGGTCTGTTCGCGTGTGGCGAAGCGGCGTGTGTATCGGTACACGGTGCTAACCGCTTGGGCGGTAACTCGCTGCTGGATCTGGTGGTCTTCGGTCGCGCTGCGGGCATGTTCATCGAAGGCGCGCTGAACGAAGGTATCGAGTATCTGGACGCTTCCGAGTCAGACATCGAATTCGCCATGAAGCGTATTACGCGCTGGAACGAGTCTGAAGAGGGCGGCGAAAGCATTCCTGAGCTGAAAGCCGAGCTTCAAGACATCATGCAGAACTCTTTCGGTGTATTCCGTGAAGAGAAAAACATGCAGGAAGGTGTCAAAAAGCTAGCGGAACTGCGTGGCCGTATTGCCAATGCGCACCTGCCGGACAAATCCAATGTATTCAACACTGCTCGTGTTGAGGCGCTGGAGCTGGACAACCTGATGGAAGTGGCAGAAGCAACGGCGATTGCTGCCCTTGAGCGTAAAGAGAGCCGTGGTGCCCACTCGCGCTACGACTACCCAGACCGTGATGATGTCAACTGGCTGAAACACTCGCTCTACTTCCCAGCAACTAAAGAGCTGAAGAAGCGCGACGTTAACTTCAAGCCGAAAACTGTTGATACGTTCGAGCCTAAGGTTCGCACCTACTAATCTCCGCACTGACGAGAGGGAGTCACCATGTCCAATCTTCAGGTATCCGTATACCGCTACAATCCGGAAACCGACTCCGCGCCTTATATGCAGGAGTTTCAGGTCGATACCAAAGGCCGTGATCTGATGGTGCTGGATGTTTTGCACCTGATGAAAGAGCAAGACAGCGGTTTAGCCTATCGCCGTAGCTGCCGTGAAGGTGTATGCGGTTCCGATGGCATGAACATGAACGGCAAAAACGGCTTGGCATGCATCACGCCGCTGTCCGATGTTGTGAAAAACAACAAACTGACGCTGCGCCCGCTGCCTGGCCTCCCGGTCATCCGTGATATGGTGGTTGACATGGGTCTGTTCTATAAGCAGTACGAGCGTATTCAGCCGTACCTGCAGAACGATACGCCAGCGCCAGCCATTGAGCGTCTGCAGTCGCCGGAAGAGCGCGACAAACTGGATGGTCTGTACGAGTGTATTCTGTGTGCGTGCTGCTCGACTTCATGCCCGTCGTTCTGGTGGAACCCGGACAAGTTCGTGGGCCCGGCGGGTCTGCTGCAGTCATACCGCTTCCTGGCCGACAGTCGCGATACCGCCACGCGTGAGCGTCTGACCAGCCTGGAAGACCCGTTCTCGGTGTTCCGTTGCCGTGGCATCATGAACTGCGTGGCGGTATGCCCGAAAGGTCTGAATCCGACCCGTGCAATTGGTAAAATTCGTGAAATGTTGCTCGCAGATGCGACGTAACTCATTAATCCTGTGAAAAAAAGCGACTACCACATAAGTTGCATCACAAAGCTACTTAAATCGTGGCGCTTCGCTTGTTATCATAGGGGCTGTCATGGTGCGGCGACGCGCCGCACCATGGATCAGCCAAGTTTAAAAGCCGGTGCGACGAGTACCGGCTTTTGAGCATGAACTGGTAATGAAACGCGTCATCATACGTGTATGAAAAAGGGCTACCGGCCTCAGGTCGGCGCCGCCGGCAAACGTCCCGCCCCGCCGGCAGGGCAATAGCGATGTCGTTGCACGCATGCAGCGATGCCGATACCACCCCATCAGTGCAGGGTGACCGAGAGATGCAACAAGGCATAATGGAGTTGATGTGGCGTTCCTCTCACGTTAGTGGTGGCAATGTCCACTACGTGGAAGCGCTTTACGAGCAGTACCTCGCCGATCCTGATTCTGTCTCAGACGAGTGGCGCAGCTATTTCGATCAGTTGCCGCGTGCTGAAGGCAGTGCCTCCCACGATGTTCCACTAAGCCCCATTCGTGATCAGTTCTACCAGCTTGGCCGTGAAAGGCGCCCAGGCCGGGTAGTCGCCGCGTCCGACAGCGGTGAAAACAAAAAGCAGATTAAAGTCCTGCAGCTGATTAACGCGTATCGCTTCCGTGGCCATCAAAAGGCCAATATCGACCCGCTTGGTCTGCGTAACCCTACCCCCGTCCCCGACCTCGACCTGTCATTCCATCAGCTATCCAAGGCTGATCTTGATACCGAGTTCCAGACAGGTTCTTTCTTCCTGGGTGTTGATAAAGCACCGTTGCGCGAGATCGTCGATGCGCTGGAGCAGACCTACTGCCGCTCCATCGGCTGCGAAATCATGCACATCGTGGATACCGAAGAGAAGCGCTGGCTGCAGCGTCGTTTCGAATCGGTACGCAGCGCGCCCAAGTTCAGCGATGACGTGCGCAAGCACGTACTGGAACGCCTGACGGCTGCGGAAGGTCTGGAAAATTACCTGGCCTCCAAGTACCCGGGTACCAAGCGTTTCGGCCTGGAAGGTGGCGAGTCGTTCGTACCGATGATGGATGAACTGATTCAGCGCGCCGGCGGCTATGGCACCAAGGAAGTCGTGATCGGCATGGCCCACCGTGGCCGCTTGAATCTGCTGGTCAACATCCTGGGCAAGAACCCTGCGGATCTGATCGACGAGTTCGATGGCAAGAAAGTCATCGAGCGTGGTTCTGGTGACGTGAAATACCACCAGGGCTTCAGCTCCAACGTCATGTCGCCTGGTGGCGAAGTCCACCTGGCCATGTCGTTTAACCCGTCGCATCTCGAAATCGTCGCGCCGGTGGTGGAAGGCTCGGTACGTGCCCGCCAGGATCGCCGCAATGACGCTGACGGAAGCAAAGTGCTGCCGATCAATGTTCATGGCGATGCCGCCTTCGCGGGGCAGGGTGTGGTCATGGAGACATTCCAGATGTCTCAGACCCGCGCCTACAAGACCGGTGGCACGGTACACATCGTCATCAACAACCAGGTGGGGTTCACGACCTCCAACCCGGCCGATGCACGCTCCACCGAATACTGTACTGACATTGCCAAGATGGTTCAGGCGCCGATCTTCCACGTCAACGGCGATGATCCGGACGCGGTCATTCACGCCACCCAAGTGGCCCTGGATTACCGTCAGCAGTTCAAGAAAGACGTCGTCATCGACCTGGTGTGCTACCGCCGTCGCGGCCATAACGAGGCCGACGAGCCATCGGGCACCCAGCCGCTGATGTACGCCAAGATCAAGGACCACCCCTCCTCACGCACGCTGTATGCGCAGCGCCTGATCGAGCAGGGCGTGCTGTCCGAAGACGACGCCAAAGCCATGGTGGAAACCTACCGCGATGATCTCGTGGCAGGCAATCACGTGGCCAACGCGCTGGTTCAGGAACCCAACAAGTCGCTGTTCGTCGACTGGGCTCCCTACCTGGGCCATGAGTGGACCGGCAATGCCGACACCACCTTCGACATGAAACGCCTGCAACAGCTGGCGGCGAAGATGTGTGAAATACCGGACGGTGTCGATGTTCAGCGTCAGGTCGCCAAAATCTACGAAGACCGGCGTAAAATGCAGGCGGGTGGCATGGGGCTCAACTGGGGCTTTGCCGAAACGCTGGCCTACGCCACGTTGCTCGACCAAGGTCATCCTATCCGCATCACCGGGCAGGATGTGGGGCGTGGGACGTTCTCCCACCGTCACGCGGTCGTGCACAATCAGAAAGACGGGTCGACCTATGTACCGCTGCAGAATATGGCCGACGGTCAGCCGCGCTTTACCATTCACGACTCCTTCCTATCAGAAGAAGCCGTGCTGGCATTCGAATACGGCTACTCGACCACCGCCCCGAATGACTTGGTTATTTGGGAAGCGCAGTTTGGTGACTTCGTCAACGGCGCTCAGGTGGTAGTGGATCAGTTCATCTCTTCCGGTGAGACCAAGTGGGGTCGCCTATGCGGCTTGACCATGCTGCTGCCTCATGGCTATGAAGGCCAAGGGCCCGAGCACTCTTCTGCCCGTCTAGAGCGCTTCTTGCAGCTGTGCGCCGAGCACAACATGCAGGTGTGCGTACCGACGACGCCAGCGCAGATTTTCCACCTGCTGCGCCGCCAAGTGATTCGTCCGCTGCGTAAACCGCTAGTGGTCATGTCGCCTAAGTCGCTGCTGCGCCACAAAGAAGCCGTGTCGAGCTTGGAAGATCTCGCCCACGGCAAGTTCCACATGGTACTGCCGGATCAAGCGAATCTCGACGCCGACAACGTCACCCGCGTCATTATGTGCGCAGGCAAGGTCTACTACGATCTGGTTAACTGGCGCGCTGAAAACGAGCGTGACGACACGGCGATCATTCGTCTAGAGCAGCTCTATCCCTTCCCGAAAGAAGAGCTTCTGGAAGTGCTCCAGGCGTATGCTAATGTGGAAGACATCGTATGGTGTCAGGAAGAGCCGCTGAACCAAGGCGCCTGGTACTCCAGTCAGCACCACATGCGTACCGTGGCCGATATGTTGAAAGATGGCCTTGGACGTGAGTTGAAATTCGCAGGGCGTCCTGCCTCGGCTGCTCCGGCAGCGGGCTACATGTCCGTCCACACTGAACAGCAGCGCCAGCTGGTGGAAGACGCTTTTAACCTATAAGCGCCCACCGGGTTTAGAGAACACATAAGGGAAACGACATGGCTACTGAGATCAAAGCGCCAACCTTTCCGGAATCCGTTGCCGAAGGCACCGTGGCCGCGTGGCACAAAAAGCCGGGTGACAGCGTCGAACGCGACGAGCTGATCGTTGAAATCGAGACCGATAAAGTGGTGCTTGAAGTCGTCGCACCGGAAGCGGGAACCCTGACCGACGTGATGGCCGAAGAAGGCGATACCGTCGAGTCCGAGCAGGTATTGGGCAAGATCGGCGAAGCGAGCGGTGCTGGCAGCAAGAAAGAGAGTGCCGCCAGCGATGACAGCGCCGAGAAGGCCGAGTCCAAAGAAGCCGCCAAGCCAGCCGGAGGCAAGCAGCACGACGTGAAGGCGCCTAGCTTCCCCGAGTCCATTCAGGAAGGCACCGTGGCGACCTGGCACAAGAAAGTAGGCGAAGCGGTCAAGCGTGACGAAGTGCTAGCCGACATCGAAACCGACAAGGTCGTGCTGGAAGTCGTAGCGCCTGCCGATGGTGCCCTGGCGGAAATCAAGGCAGAAGAAGGCAGCCAGGTTGAGTCCGAAGCGATTCTGGCAACCTTCGTAGAGGGCGGTGGCAGTGACCAGGCCAGCGCTTCTTCTTCCAGCAGCGCTTCCAGCGACGCTGACGATGAAGGCGCCGATGAGAAGGTGGGTGGCAAAGTGTTGGCACCGGCTGCTCGCAAGATGGTTGCCGAGCACGATCTGGACGTTTCCAAGATCGAAGGTACCGGCAAAGGCGGTCGCATTCTGAAAGAAGACGTTCAGAAAGCCGTCAAGGATGGTTCGGCCAAGAAAGCGGCCAAGTCCTCTGCACCCGCCAAAGCCGCTGCTGCGCCAGCGGTCGAGGGTGAGCGTGCCGAGAAGCGCGTACCGATGAGCCGTCTGCGTCAAACCATCGCCAAGCGTTTGGTTCAGGCACAGCAGACCGCTGCCATGCTGACCACGTACAACGAAGTGGACATGGGTGCGGTGATGTCGCTGCGTGCCCAGTACAAAGATACCTTCCTGAAGGCCCACGACACCAAGCTTGGTTTCATGGGCTTCTTCGTGAAAGCCGCCTCCGAAGCTCTCAAGCGTTTCCCGGATGTCAACGCCTCCATCGATGGCACCGATATCGTTTACCATGGTTACCAGGACATCGGTGTTGCCGTGTCGACGGATCGTGGTCTCGTGGTGCCGGTTCTGCGTGACACTGACAACATGAAAATTGCCGACGTCGAGAAGACGATTGTCGACTTTGGCAAGCGTGCGCGTGACGGTAAGCTCGGCATCGACGAAATGCAGGGCGGCACCTTTACCATCACCAATGGTGGTATCTTTGGCTCGCTGATGTCGACCCCGATCATCAACCCGCCGCAAACCGCTATCCTGGGGATGCACAAGATCCAGGAACGCCCGATGGCGGTGAACGGTAAGGTCGAAATTCGCCCGATGATGTATCTGGCACTCTCTTACGACCACCGCATGATCGACGGCAAAGACGCGGTACAATTCCTGGTTACGATTAAAGAGCTGCTGGAAGACCCGGCCCGTCTGCTGCTAGACGTATAACGAAGCGCGCTGAACCGCCTTCGCTAGTGCTGAGCACGCTGAGTTAATCGCACACAGCCTCCTACCCGCTGTCATCCACCCGGGAGGAGGCCACCAAGCTAAAGGAGCCAACATGGCTGACAAGTTTGACGTGATCGTTATTGGTGCAGGCCCTGGTGGCTACGTAGCGGCTATCCGCGCTGCGCAGCTGGGTTTGAAAGCCGCCTGTGTTGAAAAATGGATCGGTAAAGAAGGTAACGTCGTTCACGGCGGTACCTGCTTGAACGTAGGCTGTATCCCGTCCAAAGCGCTGCTTGAAGCCTCGCACAAGTTCGTCGAAGCCAAGCACGATTTCGACGACATGGGTATCGAAGCCGGCGACGTGACCATGGACGTCAAGAAGATGATGGCGCGCAAGGACAAGATCGTTAAGAACTTGACCGGCGGCATCTCTGGCCTGTTCAAGGCCAACGGCGTGACCGCCATCGAAGGTACCGGTAAAGTGGTGTCTGGCAAGCAGGTTGAGGTGACCGACCTCGACGGCAACACCACCACTTACGACGCCGACAACATCGTCATCGCGGCAGGCTCCGTGCCGGTGGAAATTCCGCCCACGCCGCTGACCGAAGGCCTAATCGTCGATTCCACCGGCGCACTGGAATTCCAGGAAACGCCGAAGCGTCTTGGCGTCATTGGCGCGGGCGTCATCGGCCTGGAGCTGGGCAGCGTATGGAACCGTCTGGGTTCTGAAGTCACCGTGCTGGAAGCGATGGACTCCTTCCTGCCGATGGTCGACACCGCGATTGCCAAAGAGACCCAGAAACTGCTCAAGAAGCAGGGGCTGGACATCAAATTGGGTGCCCGTGTGACCGGTTCGGAAGCGAACGGTGACGAAGTCGTCGTCAAGTACACCGATGCCAACGGCGATCAAGAGATGACCTTCGACAAGCTGATCGTATGTGTCGGCCGTCGTCCTTATACCAAAGGCGTTGTGGCCGATGGCGTGGGCGTCGAGCTGGACGAGCGTGGCTTCATCTTCGTGGACGACCAGTGCCGCACCAACGTGCCGGGCGTCTACGCCATCGGTGACTGTGTACGCGGTCCGATGCTGGCGCACAAAGCGTCTGAAGAAGGCATCATGGTGGCGGACATCATCGCCGGTCACAAGGCCGAGATGAACTACGACACTATCCCCAGCGTCATCTATACCTTCCCGGAAGTGGCCTGGGTCGGCATGACCGAGCAGGACGCCAAGGCCAAGGGTATCGAAGTCAAGACCGGTAGCTTCCCCTTCGCAGCCAGCGGCCGTGCCATGGCCAACAACGCCACCGAAGGCAGCGCTAAGATCATTGCCGATGCGGAAACCGACCGTATTCTCGGTATGCACATCGTGGGTCAGCACGCCGGTGAGATGATCGCCCAGGGCGTGATCGCCATGGAGTTCGGCTCCAGCGCCGAAGACCTGGCATTGACCTGCTACGCGCACCCGACTATGTCGGAAGCCGTGCACGAAGCTGCTCTGGCGGTAGAAGGTCATGCCATTCACATGGCCAACCGCAAGAAGCGCAAGTAATTCGCTAAGCAACAACCAAGCGCCACCGTCAGGTGGCGCAACACTTTCATGGTGGCGTGGCAACTCGTCGTCATGAAAGTACGGGGATGACCAGCACCTGCAAGATGTTCTTCAGGGCGACTGATCATCGTTCGAGTCACATGCAACCAATGGCATGAATCGATGAACCTTCACGAGTATCAAGGCAAACAGCTGTTTGCTGATTATGGTCTGCCAGTGTCCAAAGGCTTTGCCGTGGACACTCCCGAAGAAGCAGTAGAAGCGTGCAAAAAAATCGGCGGCGACATGTGGGTCGTCAAAGCCCAGGTTCACGCTGGCGGCCGCGGTAAAGCGGGCGGCGTCAAACTGATCAAGGACCCGGCAGAAGCCAAAACCTTCGCCGAGCAGTGGCTGGGCAAGAACCTGGTCACTTACCAGACTGACGAAAAAGGTCAGCCGGTTGCCAAGATTCTGGTAGAGACCTGCACCAACATCGCCGACGAGCTCTACCTGGGCGCGGTCGTTGACCGTACTACCCGCCGTGTGGTCTTCATGGCCTCTACCGAAGGCGGTGTTGAGATCGAAACCGTCGCCGAAGAGACGCCGGAAAAGATTCTCAAAGCTGAAATCGATCCGCTGGTCGGCGCACAGCCCTACCAAGCTCGCGAGCTGGCCTTTGCGCTGGGTCTGGAAGGCGATCAGGTGAAGCAGTTCACCAAGATCTTCCTGGGTCTCTCCAAGCTGTTCCACGACAAAGATTTGGCACTTCTTGAGATCAACCCGCTGGTCATCACTGACGAAGGCAACCTGCACTGCCTGGACGCCAAACTGGGCCTCGACAGCAACGCCCTGTACCGTCACCCGGACCTGCAGGCGATGCGCGATCCTTCCCAGGAAGATCAGCGTGAAGCCGACGCCGCGAAGTGGGAACTGAACTACGTGGCCCTCGACGGTAACATCGGTTGCATGGTCAACGGCGCTGGCCTGGCCATGGGCACCATGGACATCGTCAACCTGAGCGGCGGCAAGCCGGCCAACTTCCTGGACGTTGGCGGCGGCGCGACCAAAGAGCGCGTCGCAGAAGCGTTCAAGATCATCCTGTCTGACGACAACGTGAAAGCCGTTCTGGTGAACATCTTCGGCGGCATCGTTCGTTGCGACATGATTGCTGAAGGCATCATCGGTGCCGTTGAGCAAGTGGGCGTTAACGTCCCGGTGGTCGTTCGCCTGGAAGGTAACAACGCTGAATTGGGCGCTGAAAAACTGGCGTCTAGCGGTCTGAACATCATCGCTGCTACCAGTCTGACCGACGCGGCTCAGCAGGTTGTAAAAGCAGCGGAGGGCAAGTAATGAGCATCCTGATCGATAAGAACACCAAGGTCATCTGCCAAGGTTTCACCGGTGGCCAGGGCACGTTCCACTCCGAGCAGGCGATTGCCTATGGCACGCAAATGGTCGGTGGTGTGACGCCGGGCAAAGGCGGCCAGACGCACCTGGGCCTGCCTGTTTTCAACACCGTGAAAGAAGCGGTCGAGAAAACCGGCGCAGAAGCCAGCGTGATCTACGTACCGGCACCGTTCTGCAAAGACTCGATCCTTGAAGCTGCGAACGCTGGCATCAAGCTGATCGTGTGCATCACCGAAGGCATCGCGACCCTCGATATGCTCGACGCAAAAGTAAAATGCGACGAGCTGGGCGTACGCCTGATCGGCCCGAACTGCCCGGGCGTGATCACTCCCGGTGAGTGCAAAATCGGTATCATGCCGGGTCACATCCACCAGCCGGGCCGCGTTGGTATCGTTTCCCGCTCTGGTACCCTGACTTACGAAGCCGTTAAGCAGACCACTGACCACGGTTTCGGTCAGTCTACCTGTGTCGGTATCGGCGGCGACCCGATTCCGGGTTCTAACTTCATCGACATCCTGGAGATGTTCGAGAAGGACCCGAAAACCGAAGCGATCGTGATGATCGGCGAAATCGGCGGCACCGCCGAAGAAGAAGCCGCGGCTTACATCAAAGCCAACGTTTCCAAGCCGGTGGTTTCCTACATTGCCGGTGTCACTGCACCTCCTGGCAAGCGTATGGGCCACGCTGGCGCCATCATCTCTGGCGGTAAAGGTACTGCCGATGAGAAATTTGCGGCTCTTGAAGACGCCGGTGTGAAAACCGTACGCTCCTTGGCGCAAATTGGCGATGCACTGAAAGAAGTGACCGGCTGGTAAGCCGCGTACTTTCTTCGTGACGCTGAAAAGGGCACTCTGGGTGCCCTTTTTGCGTTTGAGGAGGTTAAGTAAAGCGGTGAGGCGGCTAGCGCTGACGCAGCAGTCGCGCGCTGTAGAGCAGTAGCAGCGGCGCACCGGCGGCAAGATACAAGTGGTAGCTAATCAGCCGCCAGATCAGCACGGCGGCCGCGGCCTGCTCCCGGCCCATCAAGGGCAGCAACAGGCTTCCCACCCCTACTTCAGCCGCCCCTGCGCCGCCAGGGAGAAAGCTGAATTGGCTGGCGGCCATAGCTAGCATCTGAGTTAAAAACGTCCAGAGCCAGTCGGCATGCCCGCCGATGCCAATCACCGCTAGGTACAGCAAGCTGTAGCGCAGCAGCCAGTGTAGGGTCGTGAGTGCCAGCATCGCTGCCAACGTGGCTTTGGGTAGCGCCAGCGTCATACGCAGCGCATGGCGACAGCGTAACAGTCGCCTAACCAGCCAGCGCCTGCGGCTAGGGCGTATCCAGGCTAGCCACTGGCGTTGAGTACGCAGCAGCTTGGGTAAGTACCCCATCATCAGCGAGACGCCCACCGCTAACAGCGCCAATCCCAGTAGCGAGAGCTGTACCAGCCCTTGGTGTGGCCACTGGGCATCCCCGAAAACCGACATCGCCACCAAACCGCTCAGCATCAGCAGAAAGAACAGCAGGTCGCACCCCTGGTCGATGAGAAACACGGCGGTGCCTTTTGAGGGCGAAAATCCCCGCTGGGCAAGTAATAACAGCAGAGTGGCCGGGCCGCCGCTACCGCCTGGTGTTGCGCAGAGCGCGCACTTCGCCGCCAGCTCGATGCCCAGCGCGCCGCGCTGCCCAAGCTGGCCAGCGCGGCCGTTCAGCATCAGGCGCAGCCGGGCGGCGTTCAAGTTCCAGCATAGCGCCGCCATGGCGATCATCAGGACCAGTAGGCTAATGGGAAACTGCGCCACATGCTCAAACGCTTTGCTGCCCCCTGCAAGCGATGTGAGCACCAGTGGCGCTACCAGAGCAGCCAGCAGTAGAACGCCGTGTAGCGGACGAAAGCGCAGCAGCCGTTGAGGTTTAGCGACGGACGACACGGGCATCGGGCTGTTCGAGTCCACAGAGGTCGACATAGTGCGTCAGCAGCGAGCCAATGACGCTATCCCAGCTAAACTGGCGCTCAACAAAATGGCGCGCGTAGCGTCCGCTGGCGGCAATATCGTTGCTAAACAGCGCGGCGCAGGCGTCCGCCATCGCGTCAGGGTCAAGCGGCTGGCAGAGCACGCCCGCGCCCAGCGGTACGTTCTCAATCAGCGCGCCTGCCCGCGCGCCAATCACCGGTAGGCCGCTGGCCATCGCTTCCTGGGCCACCAGCCCAAAGGTTTCGCGGGTGCCCGCATGCAGCAGCGCATCGCTACTGGCAAGCGCTCGGGCCACTTCATGGCTACCGCAGCAGCGGTTTACCACCGTGACATTGCTAGGTACTTGAGTCGGCATGCCCGGCCCCATTAGCAGCAGGTGGTAGTCGCTGCCAAGCGCCCGCATGGTGGCGAGTAGTACGTCGATATTCTTTTCTCGGGAAAAGCGGCCGACAAAGATCAGCAGCTTTTTATCCGCAGGAATACCCATGGCCGTACGGAAGCCGGGGTCGCGTCGTGAAGGGTGAAACTGCTCTAAATCAACCCCTAACGACTGCACGCGCACGTTGGGCACGCCCCACTCGGTGAGTCGGTTGGCCATCGCGTGGCAGGGAGCCAGCACGCTATCAAAGCGCTGGTACAGATCCACCACGTAGCGAACCAGCCGTTGGTGGACGTGTCGTCCAAAACGGTCCCCCATTAAGTTAGGTAAGTCGGAGTGATAGAAACCCACCACCGGCACACCTAGCCGCTGGCCAGCCTCCAGCGCGGCCCAGGCGGTCACATACGGATCACCTGCTTCGATCAACGTGGGGGAGAGGTCTACCAAAGCATCACGCCAAGGGCGGCGGCGCAGCGGGAATCGATAGCCTTGTCCAAGGGGCAGGTGCAGCGCCGGTAGCGTGTGGTGGTCGCCCAAACTATCACGCTCAGCCCCTGGCACCAGCAGGCTGGTACGGAGGTTGGGTGTGCGCGAGAGGACGCGGTGCTTGGCCTGTAAATAGGTGCGAACGCCGCCACTTGCCGGGGCGTGGAACATGGTCACATCGGCGATGTGCAAGGTAACCTCCGAGCCACATGAGTGTCATCGAATTACCTTAGGGTAGAAATAAGTCAGTTCTGCGACAACGTCACCTTGGAGCAGAAATAAAAACGCCACGGCAAAGCCGTGGCGCGAACACGTGTTGGCTGCGTTTAGTCAGCAGGTTTGGCGACCAGCGATCGTGTCTCTTCACGGGCTTCCGTGAGTGATACGCGCAGGCTATCGCCCAGCTTGAAGCGCTCTTCGCCTTCGATCTGAATGCGGCCCTCTTTGTCATCGATGACCACTTTATCGCGGTCACTGTGCATCAAGGGGGCAGGCACGAACGCCGTCGCGCCGTTTTCTATCAGGCGAACCCGCATACCGCCACGGTTGATCGCCATGATTTCGGCGTCGAAGGTGTCCTGATTCTGCGCCGCCGGGGTCAGGTAGCGCACGTAAAGCCAATCTTTCACGTCGCGCTCGGCCATACGGTTCAGACGGCGGCGCTCGGTGAGCTGCTCGGTGAGCTGCTGGCTGGCTTCTGCCGGAGCCTGCTCACCCTTCAGCACGCGCTTGATCAAGCGGTGGTTGACCATATCGCCATACTTACGAATCGGCGAGGTCCAGGTGGCGTAGGCGGGCAGCCCCAGGCCGAAGTGCGGGCCAGGCTGAGCCGACATGCTGGTGAAGCCCTGGAAACGGCGCAGGCGCGCATCCAGCCAAGCGTCGTCGCGGCTTTCAAGCGCACGCTTCAGCTCCTTATAGTGGGCAAGCTCGGTAAGTGCTTCCTGGGCCACTTCGATGTCTTGAGTCGCCAGGAACTCTTGTGCCGCTTCAGCTTTTTCCGGCTCGAAAGCGCGGTGTACGTTGAAGATTCCGTGGCCGATATGGCTAGCCAGGAAATCCGCGCAGCAGGCGTTGGCAGCAATCATCGACTCTTCGATCATACGGTTGGCAATGCGGCGGTCTTCGGTGTGAATCCCCAGCACGTTGCCCGCTTCATCCAGATCAAACACGTAATCAGGACGATCTCTAAATACCAGCGCGTGCTCGTTGCGCCACGCGGTACGCGCTTCGGTCAGCTCACGCAGGGCGTGTAGCTGCTCGGCAATATTATCTGCCGGTGCCCAGTCGCCTTGACCTTCAATCCAATCAGAGACGCGCTCGTACACTAGCTTAGCGTGGGACTTCACGTTGGCCGCGAAGAAGCGGTAGTCGCCCAGGCTGCCGTCGGCGTTAATGTTCAGCGTGCAGGCCAGGGCAGGGCGCTCTTGGCCTTCCCGCAGCGAGCAAAGATCATCCGCCAACTGCTCGGGCAACATGGTCACGTTCTGGCCCGGCAGGTACACGGTAAATGCACGGACGCGGGCTTCCAGGTCAGCAGCGTGGCCCTCTTCCACATAAGCGGTGGGGTCGGCAATCGCCACGCTCAGCTGCCAGCCGCCTTCGGGACGGGCCACCACATGTAGGGCATCGTCCATGTCTCGCGTCTTTTCGCCGTCGATGGTAAAGAAGGGCTGTGCGGTGAGGTCTTCCCGCGTCAGTCCCTCGTCGCGTAGCGGCCAATCGCTGCCGGCATCCGGGCACTCTTGCTCCAGCGCGTGGCGAGCAAGCGTCACGCGCCACGGCACGGCGGGGTCGTCGGCTTTGGCCACCAACTCATCGATCTGGGAGAAGAAGCCGCGGTCGTTCTCTTTTAGCGGGTGACGCACCAAACGCGCCACGACCCAATCGCCGTCGGCAATGGAGTCTTCATCCAGGCTATTTTTGATGCGTGCTTTTAGAACGTTGCGAATCGAGGGGTGATCCGGCACCACCGCGAGGCGGCCTTCGCGCTTTTGCACGCGAGCAACGAAGCGGTCTAAACCGGCTTCAATAAGCTTTTCAGGCTCAACCGACTTTTTATCGCCGTTCTCGTGAATCACGGCTTCCACACGGTCGCCGTGCAGCACCTGTTTCATGGCGGGGGGCGGCACGAAATAGGATTCGCCGCTATCAGTTTCAAGAAAACCAAAGCCTTTTTCTGTGGCTTTGATCACCCCTTCAGCGCGCGGGGTGGTTTCACGGATCTGTTGCTTGAGCTGGGCAAGCAGGGAGTTGTTTTGAAGCATGTGTTCAATCAGTTGGCGAGAGTAGGTTGCCACTATACGGATTCCCACTGGCTGCGCCAATCGTTGCCCCTGGGGAAGTGGCGACGGCGACGGCAGGTCAATGACTTACTTACGGTTGGCTGAATCGGTTAAGCTGAGCGAACTGCAACGTTACTCTGCTAACGCACAAGGAGCGCTTTGATGACCCCTCGCCTGATCGTTTCCGACCTTGACGGTACCCTGTTAGGCAGCGACCACCGGTTACATGACAGCACCATTGAGGTGCTCCAAGAGTTGGTTCGGCAGGGGCACCACCTGGCGCTGGCTTCGGGCCGCCACTACCACGATATGCGCGTCTTCCGCGATGAGCTGGGCGTGCCTGCTCACCTGATTAGCACCAACGGGGCTTACACCCACGACCCAGACGGTGGCTTGGTTAGCGCGTCGCACCTCAACCCGGATCACGCCCACGCGCTGATTCATTTACCCCGGCCGCCACAGGTGCGCCTCAACCTTTACCGCGAAGCGGGCTGGCATGTGGACGCCGAAGCGCCACACCTGCTTTCACTGCACGCCTCGACGGGCTTTCGCTATGAGGTCGTGCCACCGGAGCAGATGGACGCCAACGGCGTAGGTAAAGTGCTCTATTTGGGCAACCCGGATGCGCTGGCAGAGCTGGAGGCTCAGGCCCAAGCGGCGCATGGCGATGGGCTGCACATTACCTACTCCACGGTGGACTCGCTAGAGATCATGGCGGGCGGAGTGAATAAAGGCGTGGCGCTCGCGGCGTTGCTGGAGTCGCTTGGGCTCACCGCCGCCGACTGCCTGGCCTTTGGTGATAACCTCAACGACACCGAAATGCTCACCTTGGCAGGCGAGGCCCAGGTGATGGCCAACGCTCATCCGGCGCTGTTCGATCGCGTGCCAGAAGCCCGGCGGATCGGCCACCACGGCGAAGCAGCGGTGGCGTTATTCCTGAAGCAGCGCTTTGGGCTTTAGCATTTGTTGCTGTCATTATTGCTCTGCCACCTTAGTCGATAGCCGCTTGCGGTAGGCGGAGCGCTCCACCATCATCTAGCCCCTAAAACGATAATAACCTTCAGGAGTGGGGCGAGCTTGGCCTGCTAGGTGACTTAAATGAAGTGGCGGATGCCGAAGGCTGGAACGACCTGTTACAGCCGGTGGTTCTGGGTCTACGGCCCGAGCACTTCAGCGAAGAGGATGTGCGGCTGAGCGGTATTAATCGCTGTTGCGTGCGGCGGGGGCGGGCTCTTTATCAAGCCGCTTGATCTGCCGCCAGAGGTCTTGGCGAAGGTCGGCTAGTTTGGGCTGCTCTTCTGGGGTAAACGCCACCGGGCGGCACAGTCGCTGCGCGCGCATACCCAGGCGGGCGCTCAGCAGCCCCGTCGCTAAGCCCTGGCCGGCTCTTGCTGAAAGGCGGCCTGCCAAATCCAGCGAGAGCATGTCCATGCTGGCATCGGTAGCCAGTTCGCTGGCGCCTGCAAACGCCATGTTATGCAGCACGTGGCGAAATAGCCGCAGGCGGCTGGCGTAGCCAAGTTCCAGGCCGTACAGGCGGCTCAGCCTATCCACCATGGCAAGGCTGCGCCACGCCACCAGCGCCATATCCACCAGGGTTAGCGGGGAAACCGCCACCATGATGGCGGTTTCCCCCGACATGCGCGTAATCAACCGCTGAGCTTCCCGGTCACGGGGGGCTAGCAGGTGGTAGCGCAGCAGGGTTTGAATCTCTTCACCGCTATGGTGCGGCTGGCACGCTCGCTGAAAGGCCAGCCAGTGCGGGTCGTCGTTGCTCAGTGCAAGCTGCTGTTTTAATTGAACGGCCATCGCCTGGGCTTGTTTGCTGGAGCGCTGGGGAAGCTCGGCTAGGTTGGCCCGTAGCTGATCGTGCCGCTTTAAGCGCCGCAAACGGCCCAGCTCCTTGAGAAGCGATACGCCGCCCAAGCCAATCAGGCTAATCCCAAACAGCTGCCATGCCATCGCCATCCACTGGGACTGGGACAGCGCATCAGGAATGCCGGTTGCCAGCTCTACCGTGCCGAGTGTGGCACCGCCTGCCAAGGCGAACATCAGCCCCCAACGGCGCTTGCGGGGCGCGCCAAGGGTCTCTTCCGGCAACGCTTTGAGTTCGGCTTGGGTCGCCAGCGGCTGGTGTGATTCAGTCGCCGCAAAGCGTTCGTGCTGGCGCAGGGTTTCCTGGGTAGGTTCGGGCGGCGCTTTGGTGTGGAAGTCGCGGCGGGGCTGAGGGTTGCTCATGTCAGTTTGTCTCCAATCAGCCAATCAATCGCGGCGTCCATACGGATGTGGGGCAGTGCCTCGCTATCGGCGGGCATCGGGCGGAAGCTGGGGAAATCAAACCCTTGCTGCTGCCAAAAATCGGCTTTGGGCAGGCGGCTGGGCACATCGCCGGGGTAAACCAGCACGTCTTCACCTTCTAACGTGGTGCCTTTCAGCGCTGGTGTTCGCTTGCCATCATGAAGCACTTCGCGGGCCTCGGTGGCGCGAATGGCCGCCAGCGACAGCGCTTTCACCGGGATATCGGCAAAGCGTAAGTCTTTCAATGGCTCCGCCAGCAGCGCTTCTAACAGCTGCACTACGTGGGTGTGTTGGTCGGGCGTCACGTGGTCCGCTTTGGTAGCGGCAATGGCGAGGCGGTCAATTTTGGGAGCGAACAGACGGGTCAGCAGGCTGCGCTTGCCGTAATCAAAGCTCTTCATCAGCTGTTGCAGCGCGCGGGAAAGATCCTCGAAGCGCTCCGGCCCGGCATTGAGCGCGCCCAGCACGTCCACCAGCACAATCTGGCGGTCAAATCGGCGGAAGTGGTCGCGGTAGAAGGGGCGAACTACCTGCTGCTGATAGTAGCGAAAACGCGCCGCCAGGGTGGCGTAGAGGCTCGATTCGGGTAGGGCGTCGAGGGTTTCTTTGGGAGTATCTAATCCGGGCAGCGGGAAGAACTGCAGCACCGGCGCGCCATCCAGCTCGCCGGGCAGCAAAAAACGCCCCGGCTGCAGGTCAGAAAAGCCCGCCTGCTTGGCGCGACGCAGGCCCAATGCGTAGGCCTCGGCCAGCGTGGCGAGCTGTGCTTCATCGGCTTCTGCCGTAGGGTCTAGCTGCTCTGCCTCGGCCAGCCATTCGCTAAACAGTGCCCGGCGATGAGGGCCTTCGTGCTGGGCCTGGCTCTGGCTCCAGCTGTAGAAGTCGTGCTGGAGCAGCGGCAAATCCAGCAGCCATTCGCCGGGGTAGTCGAACAGGTCCAGCGTCAGGTGAGCGATGTCCGGCGTAAACCAGCCCTGTTGGGCAGGGCGGTAGCGCAGCTGTAAACGCAGCTCGCTAATGCCGCGGGTGGGCTCGGGCCAGCGCGGCGGTGTGTCTCTCAGCGAGGCCATGCCGGGGTCATAGGGGAAACGTGGCACGCCTAAGTCCGGCTGATTTAAACGCTGCGCGCCTAGCAGTCGGCCTTCACGGGCAACCGGTAGTAGGTCTAACTGTGCTTCTACGCCTGCATGGCGTAGTTGGTTCACCAGCGAGGTTAAAAACGCCGTTTTACCCGCTTGCGAAAGGCCTGTCACCGCCAGCCGCAGCTGCCGGTCTCGGCTTCGCTCTAACATATTGCTCAATTCGCGGCTTAACGGCTGGCGCATCCTGTCGCTTCCTTCATCGGGTGGGGCATCTTGGCAACGTAGTCGAGCGTTAGCGCTGCCACATCAAGACAAGCTGGGAGAGCATGGGCAGGGTCGCAATGATAAAACCGACGACCGCGAGGCTATAGCCGGGCCAGCGGCGCTGCATTTTTTGTGCAAGCGTTAAGCCAACCAAGCACACCACCATGCCAATCAGGTTAAAGGCAAGCGTGGCTGCTTCCAGCCATTGCTGTGGATCCATCGTCTCTCCTTTGGGGGGATATCCATGGCCTGATCATAGCAAATCCTTGATGAACCGATCATTAACCGCGGCTTATTGTCGTCCCTAGCAGGTGCTGCGCCCCGGGTACCAACCAAACCGGATCAAGGCGAGTATTGGCGGCCTCGATGCATAAAAAGTGTGTGGCGGCGTCGGCGGGTGTGTCGCTGGGCAGGTCGCTATCCGGGTGCCAGACCACCGTGGAGTCGCTGGACTGCTTACCGATGCGCAGCGTGCGCTGGCCGTCGTTGAGCAGCACCGCTTCATTGGTGTGATAAATACGGTCGACCGGGCCACGAATCGCCAGCGTGCCCTGTTGCTCAGATTCCGCAAAGTCACGCAGCTTATCCAAATAGCGCGCGCCTGCTAGGCCTTCTAAGCGGCATTGATGCACCTCATTAACGGCCAGGTAGGTATGCAGTGCGCCGCTGGTTTTGATCGGAGCATCGCCAATGTTTTCGCTGATGATCTCAACGTTTAGCCGCTGGGCGTTGGCTTGAATGACCACGCGGGCGGTGAGCTGGCTATGCAGACACTCTTCCGGCGAGAGATGGACCTCGATGCCTTCGGCGTGGTCGTCAACGGCGTCCAGACGCCACATGGCGTGGCGGGCAAGCCCATGGAAGGGGCCGTTACGCTCGGGGCTTTCGTCAGCGTAGCGCTCGTCGGCAAACCAGGGCCAGCAAAGCGGAATGCCGCCACGAATCGCGCCCGGCAGCGCCTGCGGCGTTGGCGTTACCCATAGCCAGCCAGTGTCGTTTGTTGGCTGAAAGTGCAGCACCTGTGCGCCTTGCAGGCTAATGACCATTTCCCCCCAGGCCATGTTGAAGAGTGCGACGTCACGGCCCTCCCAGGTGGCGCGTTGATGACCATCAACATGGCTAAGTAGCTGTTTAAGGGAGTCGGGAATCATAAGAGGATCCTTGTGGGAAAAGGCAACAAATGGGCAGAACAGTAGCGCCGTGTGCTATGGTAGGACAAGCATAGATGGAAGGTAAAACCCCAAGCTGAGTGAAACCAAGGAGGTAGTATGGGCTTTATTGCGTGGTTAATCATTGGTGGTTTAGCTGGCTGGATTGCTGGCAACATCATGCGTGGCGGTGGTTTTGGTATTTTAGGCAACATCGGCGTGGGTGTGGTTGGCGCGCTCGTCGGGGGCTTCTTATTTAGTTTGCTGGGTTTACAGGCGGGTGGCTTTATCGGCTCGCTGGTCACGGCAACCGTGGGGGCGGTGGTCTTGCTATGGGTCATTAGTAAAGTCAAAAGCGCTTAGCCTGGATTTCTCATAGTACCTCAGCCAGTACCGCACTCAGGCTGTAACACCGCTAAACACCTACTGGCTCGACTTACATCGGCTACTTTTTAACCACTTTCCGGCGTTCAGACACACTTCCCCCTTTCCCCCATTGCT
>NZ_JBSXNN010000094.1:0-10998 GCF_056857635.1 Vreelandella sp. L-15
GGTGTCTGGCTGCGTCACGGCTTGGAGAGTAGAATTGCTCATGGCGTATCCGTCCTATGTTGGTTGTGATCTGGCGAGATCAATCAACAGGATACGCCACCCTCTCTACTGCCCTCCATACACAAGAACTGAGCTTAACTCGCCTGTTAACGTGCCGTCCGGTAGGCGGTACTGAAAGGGCTCAAAGGGAACGTCAACCGCTAGCCGCAGCGGAGAATCTGAATAGGCGGGAAGGGCGAACATCAATGATGTTAAGACAGTTGCTACACCTAGGGTCACTCGAGACATGCCGTTGTTCCTTCTTCTTTTATATGAGTGTTCAGAAAAATTACCATGCTATTTGGCAAGGCACTACTGCGTATGCACCTCTGTTTTATGCAAATGGGCCATTTGGTCTGTTGAGCACTGCCGGCGTATTGCGAGACTTTGTCTCTAGGCGCGAGTGGAAGTAAGGTGTGTAAGCACAAAAGAAAAAGTGCTGCCCATTAGAAAGAGCAGCACATTGCGGACCAGTAACGCTAACCAGCGAACCTACAAATCATATTGCTCCCTGGCATAATCCCCCAGCCCTACCTCATCAAGCTTCGCGAGCGGCGCTAAAAACGTCACCTGGATAACCCCCGGTGCCCGGCCAATTTCAATGGCGCCGTTAACGGTGGCTCGGTTACGGATCTCCGCGACGCTCACCTTCAGCAGCTTAGCTGCTCGTTCTAGGCCATTTTCGATAGCGTCGTTTAGGTTAGCGGCGGTGCCGACTACTGAAATGGGTGCTAGCGGCTCAATGTGAGAAACGCCCCATTTTTCTGCAAGCCGCTGCCCTTTGGCCTTTTCCGAGGCGCTGAACGGTTTGGCGAGGGGTGGCAAATCTTCCAGTAGGGGAAAGAGTACCGGGCCATCTAGCGGGTAGTGTTTGACGACTTCTACCTGTAGGGTAACGCTGCCAGCCACGTCCATGGTGTGCCCGGCAATTTCACCATCGCCTTGGCCTGCGTGCATATCGCCCATATAGACGCCCGCGCCTCGCACTTTGACTGGCGCAATCAGAATGGCACCTGCCCGTACGGCATCAATGTCCATATGGCCATCGGTTTTGTGCTCCGCTAACTGCTCGGGCGTGATCGCGTACTCATGGGGCGCGCCTACCAAAAACGCGCCGAAATCTCCGGCGTTGTGGCTATCCGGCATCGGCATGGAAGGGCACGTGCCTAGCTGGCCCATAAACGGGCGTGTGCGAATGAGCGTGCCCGGCATATCAGACGGCGCATAGTTGAGTATAGAGTGCTGCTTGCTGCCGTCGGGTAGCGCCGAATAGTGATCAGCACGCTGTGCAAACGTGGAAGCAACATCGCTAGGCACGGTGAGGCCGACGGTGCGCGTATCATCAAACGTGACGGTATAGCCATGCACAATCTCGAAGGGTTTGACAGGGTTGTTGCATACATCACATCTCACCGCGTCTTGCCCGATACCTTCAATATGCGTTTCAGGCCACACGGTGTCGCAGGTAGGGCAGCGCGCTGCCACATAGGGGTCGCCCAGGCAAAAGCCTTCCGGTGAGCTATCGTGCCCGGAGGCCGTCGCAATCGAGGTGATGGTAATCTCGCGTATCCGTATCGCCACTCCATCGCCTACTTCTGCACCCTCGATAACCACAGGCGTAGTTACTTCATGCCCGCCACGCAAACGGGGCGTAATCATCGGCCCCCAGCAGCCGGGAGCCGTGTTCGCGATGATGGTGCCGCCACTCTCCACCGGCCCAAGCATCGGGGCGTTGGGATCTAATACGCTGTTGGTGAACTCTTGAACAACAACGCTTCTGCGTACAGGGGTTGAGCTTTGATCAAGTTGCATGTTGCTTATCCTTTCCTGATTACGTATATGGCTCAGCCAGCTTCAGGAGCCGGTAAGGCCCGCCGTGTAGAGATAGGAAGTTAGCTTGATTATTAACTATTAACTCAAAGTAGGTGGTGTGCCGAGTTATTGTCAAATTCTGTGTATGGCCGGTCAGGCGGCAGTCCTGTCTGACTGATCGGTCAAGGGTTCGCCATCCTTGAACTGGACGTTGTTCACGACCAGCTCCAGCTTGTTGAACCCCTTGATCCGCTTCCAGCGCTTCTGGGCGCTCTGAAGCAGCTTGAAGACCATCGCCAGGGTCGTCGCTCTGGAGCCGCAGTTCCGGCTGCGCTTGCTCCGCAGGCGGACCGTGGCGAAGGTCGACTCGATCGGGTTGGTGGTGCGGATATGCACCCAGTGTTCTGCCGGGTAGTCATAGAACGCCAGCAGCTCCTCCCGATCCTTGGCCAGGCACTCCATGGCTCTGGGGTACTTGGCCTCGAAGCGTTTCACCGTGCGATCGAAAGCCTTGTGCGCCTCATCGCGGGTCTCGGCCATCCAGATCTCATGGAGGTCGGCCTTGACCTTGGGCTGCACGGATTTCGGCAGTTTATTCAATACGTTGGCAGTCTTGTGGACCCAGCAGCGCTGGTGCTCGGTCTCTGGATAGACCTTGCTCAGTGCAGCCCAGAAGCCCATGGCGCCGTCGCCGACCGCCAGCTTGGGGGCAGTGGTCAGCCCGCGCTCGCGTAGACCCGTGAGCAGCTCTTTCCAGCTGGCCTCCGACTCGCGTTGCCCATCCTCGACGACGACCAGCTCCTTGCGGCCCTGATCGGTAACACCGATGATCACCAACAGGCACAGGCGGTCATCCATGCGCACGTTGCTGTAGACGCCGTGTGCGCACCAGTACACGTAGCGCTGCTCTGATAAGCCCCGCTTCTGTCACTCGGCGTGCTCAGCCTCCCACTGCTTCTTGAGCCGCGACACAGTATTGGCCGAAAGCCCCTTGGCCTGGTCGCCCAGCAGGGCTGCCAGGGCCTCCTGGTAGTCACCGGTGGAGACCCCCTTCAGGTAGAGCCAGGGGATCAGCTCTTCGATGCTCCGGGCCCGCTTCAGGTAGGGCGGCAGCAGCGCGCTGCTGAAGGTAACCCCATCACCGCTGCGATCGCGGGTCCGGGGCACCTTGACCTCGACGTCGCCGATACCGGTCTGCACCGTGCGCTCCGGCAAGTAGCCGTTGCGGACGACGGCACGGCGACCGTCTTCCAGCGTCTTCTCGGCGTACTGCTCAAGGAACGTGCTCAACTCGACCTCCACGGCTTTGGCGATCAGATCTCGGGCACCTTGGCGAAGCAATTCATGCAGCGGGTCGGTAGCACCAGTGTCTGGTTGCGTCACGGCTTGGAGGGTAGAATCGGTCATGGCGTATCCATCCTATGCTGGTTGTGATCTGGCGTGATCAATCAGCAGGATACGCCACCCTTCCTTCTGCCCTCCATACACAAGAACTGAGCTTAACTCACAAAAAAGCAGCCCGTACCATAACTATAAAACGGCGTGCTGTAGTACTGCCCAGCATAATGAGAAGCCACGACTAACGCAGCACCAAACACTTTAATAAGATTGAGCGTACTAAATAACGAGGGAGACATCGCAACATTCGCTTAAAAAGGAGCCAGTGTACTGCAAAGGCAGCGTGGCACCCACAACGGAGGCCTGCCCCTTATGCACAGGCCTAACATGACATACACCGCCCCACTGCTACGAGTGCTTTAACAGCTCATTACTCAGCGCCTGGGCATAAGCAATACGAGCGGTTTGGCAAATAGCCAACCGCTGCTTTAACCTAACGATCTCTTCATCAAGCCGCTGCCCATAGGATAGGCTGCCCACTGGCGAAGCAAACGGCTGAGCACCGCCCACATCTACCGTTGTCAGGCGGATTATCTGCTGCCTGCGTGAAGGCAACACATGCAACAGGCGGTGATTCAGCGCAATCACCGCTTGGAGATGCGCGTTCGCCTGCGCCGGTGAAAGGTGCCAACGTTTCGCCCGCTGCTCGCGGCAAGCACGCAGCGCCGCCGCCTTGCCCTCTTCAGCACTGCGCGGCAAAGCCCACGGCGTGCCCGCCAAATGAAGGCGCACATGCGCAAAAATATCGTCTGGCACTGGCGTATCGCACAATACTTCCTCGCTTGCACGGAAAGCACTGGCCTGCGCCATGGCCACCATATAGCCCGTTGCCTCCGCCACTTGCACCTTTCCACCTGGGCTAACATGAATAAACGGGCACGTAGGTGCCAGCTCAGGAAGAATATGGTTGGGGAAAATACGCGCCTGCCAGTAACGCTCGGCAATACGTTTGAAATGCTTAAAATCAGCGATGGGGATAAGTGCCGACTCAGCAAACGGCAAGATTTCCACCTTGGGCTTGGTAGGCGTCACCGTATCGTTAGCGACATCCACATACAGCGTGCCCACTTGAAAGGCATTCTGGAAAAACTCGCCCCGCAAGTCGCCCCACACCTGCCGCGTGCTGCCCCCGGCCTTACGAAACGCCCGATAGGCATGGGCACCCGCTAAGGCAGCACCACTAAACCCAGCAGTGGCCACCCCAGCATCCGGCAGCAAACGCTGCACTGCCCGGGTAATTTCCAAACACTGCCCAAGCGGGTAAGGCTTGCCCAACTTCACCGGCCGCTGCTGATAGAGCGCAGGGTCAACCTGATGGCGTAACGCAAGAAAAAACGCCGCCACCTCGGCTAAACAAGGCAGCAAATAGCGCTCTGTTAACGCCGCCTGCGCCTTGTTATTCACCATACAGGGCTCGTTGGGCAGCAACCGTGCCAACAACGGCGATTGCCCACCCACACCGCTGGCAGCAGCTTTTTTCCTGCTTATTAACCGATGGTTCATGCGGCACTCATCTCCAGCGGCGTGGTATCACCTCCAGCCGCTACGGCGCTTGTTTCGGCAGCGCGTCACTCAGCGCCTGGGCATATACACTGCGCGCAGTTTGGTAGATCGCCAGCCGCTGTTGCAGCTGTTGAATAGTGGTGTCGGTTTTATTCAGCTTCGCCAGCGTTTGGCTGGCAGCCGCTGAAAGTTCGCTAAGCGGGTAGCTGACGCCGTTGAGTGTTACCGTTTGCTCGGCGGCGCGGGCTGGCTCATCTTGGCTGACGGGTGGCTCCCCACCCAAGGTAAAGCCGTGTGAGCGAAGCAGATACTGGCGCGCCGTATCGCCGGTAAAATCTTTAGGGCCAAGGCGCGGCTGATCTGGGTAGCAAATCGCATAGGCCGCCGCCACCAAAGGCCGAGGCTCATAGGGGCCACGCTGCTGATGCATCACACCTTTGCCCTTTGCAGCCTTAAAGCCCTGATGCGCCTCTTGGCGAAAGGCATCTCGCCCTACGTGGTCGCAGTGCGCCATGGCCTGCTCAATCGCATCCCAGGGGATACCTGCCTGTTGCCAGGGCATATGTGTCTTCATCTAACGTTACATCCACTACTTAAATCATCGGTACACAGGGCAAACCGCCCAGCCCATCCCGGCTGAAGCATTTAGTACCCACTTATTAGCCCGCCATCATCCCTGGCATTGGGCACGCTGTCGAGCCTTTACCGCACGGTGTGGGCAGGCAGGGCCTAAGCGCAAAGTATCGCCCACCATAAAAAACAGCCGCTCAGTGGCGACCATTAATGGCACATTTAACCGCTCTCATCACTAACCTCTATATTAGGGTCTGGCAGCCAATCGGTATACAGGCCACTCACCCCCAATGCTTGAAACATCGCCCATTCACGCTGGGTGTTTACGGTATGTACATAAACATTAACCGGTAAACGCTTCGCTAACCCTTGCAGCGCCAAGTGGCGAGGCATGGTGACCGCAAACAGTGACATGCCCTCAAGCTCGCGCAAAATATCAGCCTCTTCACCAGGGTAGCGGTACAGTGTCCAAATAATAGTTTCAAACCCCGCTGCCCTGGCAGCGCCATACTCACTAGGTTGGTAAATTTGCACGATAACCTGTTTTCCAGACTCTCCCAGACGTACACACCACGTCGCGTACAGCTCGTAGAGACCGTCAAGATCGGCTTGGTTCATGGGCTCGAATAGCAGATGTTCCTAGGCTTCCAATTCGGCTAATAATGCCGTGCGGGGGGCATGGGTGATAGTGGCCTCATCGGGGCCTTGGGGGTCGTCGGGGAAGTCAGTCATGGAGAGTTTAGCAGCTCATAGCGGCGGCAGGGCCGCTTTATGCTGCTAAGGCAGGGAAATCTTAGGTAACAGCATAAGCGCCGCAGGAAACCGTTGCTCGGTATCTATTACCTTATCCCGGCCCACAATGGCCACCATCAAGGTAGGGGTGGGCGCGGTATATAACGATAGCCTGCCGCCTCGTAAGCCGCGTCAATGGACACTTTCATCGCATCCGCTGTGCTTTTATCAAGCTGAGTTGCGAGGATATTGCTCTGGTAGCCTAAACGCCTACATTGCTGTTCGACTTGCTTCAGCCTAGCGTTCTTCTTCCTAGCCGTTGTGTTGAAAGTACGCTTCGTGTGATCGACAAACGCAATGACAAAATGTTCTTTCATTCAGCAACCCTCAGTAGTCAACATCAAACGTAACATGGTCGTGATCGACGAAACCAAGCGCTGCTTGAAGCACCACGCCCGCCGAATGAGCCGTGATTGATTCACTCTGCATCCTTTCGACCCAAAATTCCTGTTACTAAATAGTCGAACGCTTGGCACATTTCCAGAGACGAAAAACCCGCCTACTTTGAGGCGGGTTAGGGGACATTCGTCGAGGGATGAGAGGTGTTAGACGAAGACAACATCTAAGGCTGATGTCATATCTGTGTCAGTCACCCCGGTAACAATGACCGTTTCACCTTCGCTAATCACTTTGTCGCTTGCGTCTTGGCCCTGACCGTCTGTAAATACAGCATTACCAAATAAAATTTCTACATCAGTGTCAATAGCCATGAAGTCGGCAAAAGTAATGGAACCGCCATTCTGGAAGTTAATCGTCAAATCAACGGTGTTTCCATCAATTGCGTTTTCCTCATACCCTCCGTTTTCCACAAAGGTAATATTTGCAATCTCTTCGGCCAATTCGTTGGCATCAACCACGCCATCAAAACGCATTATGTCAGACTCTACATCGTCGCTTTTGACTGCGCGGAAACCGAGAATCGTATCATTGCCATCTTGGCCGATGTGGTAAGCGACAGTATCCCTACCAGAGTTATCAGCCGTCAGGTCGATGATGTCATCGCCAGCGCCGCCGTCAAAGGTATCATTACCCCCATTAGCAGCACTCGTTAGGTAGTCATCCCCCGCCCCCCCAAGGATAGTGCTGTCCACACCGAATACCGTCATCAGCACCAAGTCACCTGTTAACGCTTGTGCATTAATGTCGTCAGCACCGCTCAGTTGACCAAGATTGACATTAGCTGCACCGCTGATAGTAACAGTGGGGATGTTGTCACTATTCACAACACTGAGGTTGGTCTCAATCTCTGCATTGGCAACGATTGAGATAGAGTCGCTTGTAAATTGATCGAAAATTAAGCGACCAACAGTGCCCCCGCCTACCGGCCCTGGGGTTTCACCTACTGCGACGTTAGGCCCAATCGGCTTCTCAACAATAATCGTCTTGAGATTACTTCCTCCTGTGATCCTAAACGTTCCTTCCAAGTCAAACGGAGCATCCATCACTAACGTGTTGAAGCTGGTACCCGACAGGGTGAACTCACCTTCACCCTGGCTTGGAAGCTCAAAGCCCGCATCACGATGAATCACCAGTCGCTCTATGGTAGTGACGTTGTCAAAATGGAGCTGATTGATCAGATAAGCGCCGTTTTCGGGAATATTTACCGTCAATGTATCTGTGCCTGCGCCACCTGTCACCGTGGCGGGGGTATCTTCCTCAAAGTCGGACGCATCTCGGGTAAACGAACGATTGGTGACGCCACCTCCGTTGCCCCCCCAGTGCTAGGAGGTGGTGTGGGCTCAGGTGTGGGCTCAGGTGTGGGCTCAGGTGCGGGCTCAGGTGCGGGCGTGGGGGGTAGCTGAAATACCGGGGTCAACGTGACACTGGGCGGCACAGGCACTTCTGGTGGAACGATTAACTGAATGCCGGAACCGGCAGGCGGTACAAAATCAACAGGGATAGGAGTGTTGACGGGGGGGCGTCCATCCCACAGGGCGCTCAAAGGTAGGGATGAAAGGAGCCACGGATTCCATCCGCAGGAGTGCAGCAGCGGCATTGCCGTTGCTAAGCGCGGTGGTAAACCCTGGGTCGTTACTAAAATTGCTAAGCAAGACGCCGTTCCCCAGATTACGCCCTTCGTTGACACCGAACTGCATCAAATGGTCGAACGCGTTGATCAGACCGCTACTAGCGGCTTGCCCAACATCCGGGTTGGCGTTTATGTATTGGCCTAGATTGATCGCGGGGTTAATGGCCCGCGATTCGCTTTGCCCATAGAGCGCAAAATGTTGAGCAGCGGAGGAAATAATACCCTGCTCAATGGCGGCAGCCACATCGGGATTCTGCTGTAAATAAAATGCCTCATTAAACAACGGCGTGGGAGAACGCCCCTCGTCGCCCCCAAATAACTCAAAGTGATCCCATGCGGTGATGAGACCTTGTGCCACCGCTTCTGCAACGTCAGGGTTGTTGGCCAGATACTGCTCGGGGTCAAACAGTGGCGACGCTGAGCGATTTTCAGCGCTCCCATAAAGCGAAAAATGCTCAAACGCGTTGAACGGTGCCCCGGCTTCAATAGCCGCCGCCACATCTGGGTTCTGCGATAAGTACCAGTTGGCATTAAATGAGAGTGGAGTTGGCATAACGATCATTCCCTGCTGTTTTTTTGGTTATCACTAGCTAAGCGACAGACATACGTCACCTGCCCAAATCAGCGACATATGGCAGAACACCTGAGTTGCTACCTCTCATTGAGATTAGCACGCCTACCACTCTTTCCAACTGATGAGACTCACTATTTAGTCGTAAGCGCTAGCGAGCCAATGCTACCTTTAAAAGATGAGCTGATGCCATACCAGCAACACCCCCTTACCCGATGGCAACTGCGGATCATCCCTTACACCCACAGCTGCCTACCACCTGAACGCGCTACTCGCTCTGCATAGTCATCACCGGCACCGCCTCCACCGCCTCGAACAAGCGCTCCCGGCTTAAATGGGCATAGCGGGCCGTGGTGCGAATATCGGCATGGCCTAGCAGCTCCTGCACCTCATATAGGCTACGCCCGGCGTTGACCAAAAAACTGGCAAAGCTATGGCGTAAATCATGCAGGCGCAGCTCAGGCAGCCCGGCCCGCTGGCGGGCGGCATCCCAACTGTGGAAGATCGATACAAACGGCAGCCCCGTGCGAGGGTTGGCAAACACACATCCATTCAATGGCACGCCTTCCGCCCGTAACGCTGACAATAACTGCCATGCCCCTTTCGATAGCGGTACATGACGCACCTTTCCTGATTTCGTTTTAGGAATGCGCCACAGTTTACGAACCATATCCACATCGTCCCAGCGCGCATCTAGCACCTCACGCCTGCGTGCCCCCGTATAAATCAAAAACGCCACGATAGATGCCAGCAATGGGTTATGGCTTTCATTGACCGCGACCAACAGCCGCTGGGTTTGTTCGTTAGTGAGATAACGCTCAATGCGGTTGTCTTCCTTCAACTCTCTCAGTGCTTTGGCAGGGTTTTGCTCTACTCCCTCGACCCCCCACCGGAGCGCCAACGTGTAGCCATAGCTCAGCAATATCAGAGCACGGTTACACGTACCGGCCGCGTAGCCGCGTTCACGCATCGTTTCGATTAACCGTGCGATATCTGGCGGTATCACGCTGCCCATGGCACGCTCACCCAAGGCAGGCACTACGTGAAGGCGAATCATCGTTTCATCGGTATTCCAACTGCGTTTGTAACTTTTGACGTAAGGCAAATAATGCTCACGATAAAAAGTGGCGATGGTGGGGCCATGTTCGGGCAACCGTTCCAGACGGGGATTCTCTCCTGCCATAGCCCTGCGCAAAGCCGCCCGTGCTGCCGTCCTCGCTTCGTCTATAGTCAGCAAGCGCGCATCCCCCAGAGTGAGCACGCGTTGCTTTCCTTCCCAGCGATAGCGCACTCGGTAAGCCAAACGGCCGTTGGCCATCACATCCACGTAAAGGCCACGTATTAAGGTATCGAATACCTCGCAATGGCTGCGCCCTTCTGGGCAACACAGCGTTAACACACCGGCATCGGTCAATTTTTGTACAGGCATGGGGTCGTCTCCTATGGTAAGAAACGACTACTTTGGCGGCGACGGCGATCAAACAAATCAAGGAAAACGCATCGAATGCATAGACACGGAGTCGTTGTTGAGTCGAAGCACTCAAATGCCCTATCGAAAACATCATATTTATCAGCTTTTTAGTGAAGGAATCGCAGAAGTCTCACTGCAGATGTTGACGACCTCGTTGGTACTGCTAACGACGACACGTTCGCTGCGGGTTTGACTGTTGCTGGCGGTCAGACACTGAACGGTTTCGATACTATCGAAGGCGGTGAAGGTACTGATACGCTGAATGCAACTCTTCTGGCAGGTAACCAAGCACCTACCTTGGACAGCGTTGAAAACATCTTTGCTCGCGCAGTGACGGGTGCTAGCGAACTGGACCTCCAAAACGCCACTGGCGTTGAGCAGGTTTGGACTGATCGCTCTCAGAACGATCTGACTGTCAGCAACCTGGACTCTCTGTCTACTATCGCCGCACAGAACATCGGTCGTACCACCGGTCACACTTACATTGTTCGCTACGATGCCAACACTGTAGCTCCTGGTGACACCCAAGCGATTGTTCTGAACAATGCTGGTCTGAACTTGGCTGTTGAGCAAGGCGCTGTTGGTGCTCAGCTGAACACTGTTCGCACCGTGAGCATTGCTTCTGAAGGTGATGCTAACGGTGTTACCTTTATTTCTGACAGTGCAGTGGAGACCAATTTGGTCGATAGTGCTGCTGTGCAGAACATCACCATTACTGCTGCCGCTGACCTGACTGTTGCCAGCCAAGATGACGGTACTAACACTACCGCCCTCACCGCAGGTACCATCGACGCTTCTGAAGCGACTGGC
>NZ_JBSXNN010000095.1:0-6349 GCF_056857635.1 Vreelandella sp. L-15
CCTCTGGTTGTGAAAGAGCGTGCAGGTTAGACTTGGACATGGCGTATCATTCCTCTGTTGGTTGTGATCTTGGCGGTGATCAACCAACAGGATACGCCACCCCTTCAGCCTGCTTCCATACACCAGAAATCACCATAGCTCGTTAGCGAAAATTCCTGAATTAAAGCTGAATTTGTTTGCCGAGATACTAGTTTTTCATAAAAAAGGTCAGCTCATGGCTGACCTTCTTAATTCATGTCAAGACTAAAGGATATCAATAGGCGACATGTAGTTCATAACGGTTACTGTCACTTTGGTTATTACCTCCCAATGAGCTACCACTCACCTCAAGCTGATAATTGCCCGGTTGCAGCTGACGAACAAGTTCGAAGTGCCCCCGTGGGCTGGAAGCTTCTGCTACCTGCTGTCCCGCCTCATTATAAAGAACAGCTGAAATGCGGTTGCCAGTGCTGGTAAATCCTGGAAAGTGCTCACTCACTACTTTCAGTGTAGTCGCTTGTTCAATGTTAATATTGAAACGCTTAGGTTGCCCCTGGACAAGCATCTGTGTAGAAGATACGCCTCTTTCTAGTAAGGGAAGATTCTGTGTTGTATTGCCTAAGCTCGCTAATACAGGTGTAGAGAGGATACTTGCTACTACTGCACTAAAAACAATTGCTTTAATTTTCATGGTGGTTTACTCCGCTGGTTATTTATAATTTAATAATAACCTTAGAGTATGAGTTGAAGCTGAATTTAGTGGTTTATTAGCAAAAAAAACGCCACCTTTCGGTGGCGCAAGTTATAGAGTGCTTAACGATTTAAAATATTAACCTGACACCTGCCACCACGCCGGTATCTTCGGTATTATTCCCGCCAGCACGAGAAAGGTCAGCGGTATCGCCATACTGTTTTTCCCAGTAAGCGCCCACGTAAGGCGCAAAGCGTCTGGTCACTTGGTAGCCCAGGCGCATGCCGACACGCACTGAGTTAAGGCCCTCACCCACACCAAACTCCTTAACTTCGCTGGCAGCTACGGCAATTTCGGTACGCGGCTGTAGGTAGAGCCGCTGAGTCAGGCGCAGATTGTACTCGCTTTCCAGGCTGGCGGAGATATCGCCTTCATCGCTTATCATCAAGTCGAGATCGGTCTCGAAGCGATAGGGGGCGAGCCCCAATAGGCTGATGACGCCGAAATAGCGTTCGGGATAGTTATTCGTAGCGATACCGCCCTGATAACCGATGCCGCCCTGAAGTTCCCAGAAGTCGGCAATCAAACGACTATAAAGCAGGTTGAGGGACTCGAATTCTGCATCTTCGCCATCGCCCTGGACGTTTTGGCCTTCGCTTTCCACGTATAGGCGATTGAAATCACCGCCATACCAGGCCTGGAAATCCCAGACCAAGGCATCCCCCCCCTTGTCGGGCGAAGCATATTCCAAGCGATCGACCCGTACCGTGGTCATCGGGTACTCCACGACCGGTGACGGCCAGCCGGCCGGGGCGTCATAGCCGTCTTCGGCTTGAGCAGTCGTGGCGGCGGCCATGCCGAGGGCGGCGCTGGCGAGGGTTAAGTAGTGCTTGGTTTTCATACTGCCTCCTTAAGAAACCTGAACAACGCGGAACATGCCGGCATCCATGTGATAGAGAAGGTGGCAGTGGAACGCCCAACTGCCCTCTGCATCTGCGGTGATCAACGCAGATACGCGCTCACCGGGCTTCACATTTAGGGTGTGTTTGCGTGGTATCAATTCACCCTGGCCGTTTTCCAGCTCCATCCACATGCCGTGGAGGTGGATAGGATGCTCCATCATGGTGTCGTTAATCAGAATTAGGCGCAGCCGCTCATCTTTCTCAAAATGAATAGGGCCCGTCACTTCGCTAAACTTCTTACCGTCGAACGACCATATATAACGCTCCATATTGCCGGTCAGGTGCAGCTCAAGCTCACGGCCTGGCTCACGGCGATCAGGCCATGGTGTGATCGCTTTGAGATCCCGGTAGACTAATATGCGTCGTTCGTCGGGGTCGATGCCGATGCCCGCCTGGTCGTAGCGAGAGCCGGGCTGGGCTTCACCGGCGAGAAGCAAACCATTTGCGCCTATTTTGGCCTGCTCGGCTGCCATCCCCCCCATAGTAGAGTGATCCATGCCTTGCATGTTGGACATACCGGAGTGATCCATCCCAGCCATGCTGGAATGATCCATCCCCGACATGTTGGACATGCCAGAGTGATCCATCCCCGCCATGTTGGAGTGATCCATACCGCCCATACCCATGGCTTCCATGCCGCGGTCGGCAATTTGGCGGCGCTTGGGAATCTCCGCCTGCATGCCTTCACGCGGGGCTAGCGTGGCGCGAGCGTAGCCACTCCGATCTATGGCTTCGGCGAAGATGGTATAGGCTCGATCATCTTCTGGTGAAACAAGCACATCGTACGTTTCCGCCACGCCAATACGGAACTCATCAACAGGCACGGGTTGCACTGGCTGGCCATCGGCAGCAACGACGGTCATCTTCAAACCAGGTATACGTACATCAAAGTATGACATCGCCGACCCGTTAATCACGCGTAGTCGTACCCGCTCACCAGCCTTGAACAGCGCATTCCAGTTTTCTTGGGGGGAGTGACCGTTAAGCAGGTAGGTATAAGTACTGCCGGTCACATCGGCAATATCCCGAGAACTCATGCGCATTTTGGCCCACATGCCGCGCATCTCGGCAGTTTGTGAGAAACCCTTTTCGCGAACATCGGCGAAAAAATCAGCAATCGTGCGCTCTTGGAAGTTGTAATAGCCATCTATCATGGATTTCAGATTACGGAACACCGACATGGGATCTTCAAAGGTCCAGTCGGTGAGCAGCAATACGTGCTCACGGTCGTAGCGGATGGGTTCGCGCTCGGCGGCGTCAATTATCAACGGCCCGGCGTGGCCGAGCTGTTCCTGCAAGCCGGAGTGGCTGTGGTACCAGTAGGTACCGTTCTGACGGACGGGAAAACGGTAGGTAAAGGTTTCACCAGGGGCGATACCTGCAAAGCTAACGCCAGGCACACCATCCATTTCCGGCGGTAGAATAAGACCATGCCAGTGGATGGAGGTGGGCTCGTCCAGCAGGTTGGTGACACGCAGTACTGCGTCTTGACCTTCTTTCAAACGAATCAGCGGGGCAGGACTGGTACCGTTAATGGTAATGGGTTGGGCTTCTTGTCCGTCAATAGGCAACGATTCACGGCGGATCGCCAGCGATACTTCGGGCCCTTCTTCAACGCCCTGAGCATAGACATTGGTACGGCCCCAGGGGTTTGCCCAGGCGGGAGTTAACCCCATTGCCGCAGCAGAACCTAAGCCTAAGGCAGCGCCTCCTTTTAACACTTGCCGACGAGAAAGAGGGCGAGAAATGATACTTGAGCGTGCCATGTGTAACTCCCATCAATGGTGAATAGCACTATCTTGATGGAAGAAGCTGAATCAAAGCTGAATGATGATTAATTGACTACTTCGCCCGTCAAGGGCAAAGCAATCGTTACGCGTAAACCACCCAGCGGGCTTCGCTCAAACTGAGAGTAACCCGAGTAGCGGGCAACTAACTGTGCAAGAATCGAAAGGCCTAAGCCGTAGCCAGGGCGGCGCTCATCCAGACGTGTACCACGCTCTCCCAAGCGCGAAAGTTCCTCGTTTGCAACGCCCTGACCATCATCATCAATCGTTAGCGTGAGTGCAGTTACAGTGACGGCAACATCGCAATGAACGCGCCTGCTCGACCATTTTCCTGCGTTATCAAGCACGATGCCTAATATTTCTGAAAAGTCGTGAGATTCAATGGGAACTTGTTCTTCCTCACTTGCTGAGTGAGTCAGGTCGAATATACGCTCAGGATAGAGGCTACGAAACATCTCAATCAGCCGTAAGCTATCACGAGTAACGTTGGCCATTCGTCCCGCATTAGGACCTGCGATACGTGAACGACGCAGCTCCGCATCCAACTGGGCGTTGATGTCTTCAATACGGCTGAGTAGTTTATGGCGTCTGTTCTCATCGATAGGCCGGTTGCCACGCAGCACTTGAGTCACGGCTGCAAGCGGTGTTTTTAATGCATGTGATAGGTTCGCGACCGATTCTCGCGAGCGCTTTAGACGAAGATCGATGTCGTCCATGAACCAGTTCAACTGGTCGACTAATTCATCTAGCTCCGAAGGGGCTACTAATGACAAGCGATCTCGTTTGCCTGAGCGCAATGCTTCAAGTTGTTGGCGCAGTTGCCAGAGTGGTATGAGTCCACGGTTAACCGCCAGCATATTGAGTAAGATGAGCATCCCTAAAAGCACGGCGGCGATCCCACCAACCCACCAGTGCAAAGTTGCAAGCCCTGCTTCTACTTGGGAAAAATCCTCGCCCACCAATAGCACACCCTGCGTGCCCTGCCACTCAAAATGGCGACGATAGACGAGCATGTGCTGCGTTCCGCGATTCACGTCTATTAGGGCATCACCGTTTTCTTCCAGCAATGGAGCCAGCTGTTGCTGCCATTGCGGGTCGGAAGCGCTGACCGAGCCATTGAAGCGGAGTACGTAGAGATGATGAAAGACTTGATAGCCTTGGCTAACCGAGTCGAGCGCAGTCGGTACAGCCGTTTGGTCTTGCTCTAGCTGCGCGACCGCGTGGTTTGCTTCACGTTGTAAGCGTTCACCTAAAAAATCTCTTGCCAGGCTCTGTAAAAAGATCCCATGCAATAGCCACGTGGTGACCACCACCAATAGCGCGACGCCGCCTAGCCATGCGAGCAGCCGAATGCGTAAACTGCGTCTATCAATGTGAAGCAAAGAAATACCCCTGACCGCGTCGCGTTTGAATGACTGATTTACCGAGATAACGACGCAGACGAGCGATATAGACTTCCACCAAGTTAGGTGCTGCAGCGTCCTGCTCCAAGGCATAGAGCTGCTCTAGTAGCTGATCTTTCGAGTGAATACGGTCTGGATGAAGCATTAAGTAGCGCAGTAATCGAAACTCCGTTGCTGTTAGCGAACGCCACGTTTCCCCTTCTAAGCACACACGTTGACCCGCCTCATCCAACGAGACACCGTTTAGCGTAATCACCTGAGATAACTGACCAGACTGCCTACGCAACAAGGCCTTCAGGCGGGCCATGAGTTCGGCTTCGTGGAAGGGCTTGGTGAGATAGTCATCGGCTCCCGTTTCAAGTCCAATCACTTTATCTTCCCAGGTATCGCGCGCCGTCAAAACCAAAATAGGCGTACTGCGCTTCTGCTTGCGCCAATGAGCGAGAAGATCTAACCCCGACCCATCGGGCAAACCGACATCTAAAATAGCCAGCTCATAATCCTCGGTTGCCATCAGCGACTTGGCCGCTTTCAATGAAGCGGCCAAATCAACCAGGTAACCGTTGTCCTTGAGACTCTCTGCCAAGCTTTCTGCTAACAAATCATCATCTTCGAGTAGCAACAGTTTCATGGGTCTGCGTCAGATTAGAGAGAAAAATTACCGTACATGCCGGATTCATAATGACCAGGAATGTTACAGGCATACTCTAGCTCGTTAACATTATCAGGAACACGCCATAATAGAGACCCAGTCTCGCCAGGTGCAATGGTCACCCCTGCCATGCTCATATTGGCCATATCGTGACCATCGCCGTTTGACATATTGGACATATCGTGGCCTTCACCGTGTGCCATATTTGACATGTCATGGCCTCCGCCATTGGCCATGTTTAGCATCATCTGGCGATGTTCTTCTTGGGCTTCTTTGCTACCAATCACAAATTCATGCTCTAAATTGCCGGTGTTGGTGATTTCAAATTTAACCACCTCCCCAGCCGCCAGTTCTAGCTCTTCAGGGTCGAACCACATATCGCCAGCCTCAAGGCTGATCGTGCGGTCAACGTCAGCCTCGGTTAGGCCATTGTCACCACTGCCTTGGCCGGGCGAAGCCCATGCCGCACTCGTTATCAAACTGAGTGAAAGGGCAAACAAAGACGTTGTTAAGGAGATGTTGCGCATGGTCATTTACCTCAGAGGTTATTGTCACTTGTTCTTTATACGGCGTTAACCTGAAACGAGCCTGAGCCTAACGTAAAAATATGGCCTGCTACCCAAAAGCATTTCTAACATGATGATGGATCCTGCCCCCCCCTGATTAGAGTCAACGCTGCAGCAATGACTTTTCGTCTTGTTGGTGCAATTGCCTATGGCAGCCTCCGCCTAAACCTCAGCAAAAACCCGCGTGAACCCTCGCCCACTCGGGCGGGGAGGTAAGCGGGGGCCGCACAAGCGGCCCTATTCTGGTGTCTTCTGTCCCTGCACATAAGCCTTGAGCGTCTCGATAGTGGCTCCGCCTGCGCTACAAGC